>CADBRH010000001.1 GCA_902797035.1 uncultured Bacteroidia bacterium
TGTGATGTTCGAGCCGCTTCCCTCGAAGGGGCTTCTCGACCTTCTGGCGGAATTCGCCTCGAAGGGTGGCAAGGTCCTTTGGTTCAGTGCCCCGCCTCTCATTGACGGTGAAGGTAAAGACTGCCGCGGACAGTGGGAGAAATTGTTCGGGGTGAAATATGACTTCGATGTCTATATGGGTCAGATGGCTGCCGGCAAGATGGTTGAGTTCAATATGCCCAACGTGTCCAATCAGGTGATACTCACCGACTTCCTTGTGGACAGGATTTATCCCGTGTCGGTCGATGACGGGGTCGTGACTGTAGCGAAGGTGGACAACCTCGTTGTCGGCACCCATAAGAGGCAAGGCAAGGGAGAAGCGTGGTATTTCGGATTCCGGCCGCGCGACGACCAGAGCGCGAGCCTCGGTTACGAGACCAGGGTTCTCTTTGAGATATTGGCCTCCGTCGGAGCCTATCCGGCGACCGGGAAGTTCGCTGTGAACGACAACCCCGTGGTGGTTTCAAGGACGACAGACTATTTCGCCAGCAAATTCCCCAACGGGACGACGGCGATAGTCAAGCACTACAGGAACCATCGTGAGAGTTGGGACGGCGGATTTTCCCGCGACAAGGCCCGCGATGACGCCGCCCTCGCCCTAAACCCCATGCCCTCCGACGCCATCCTCCTAGAAGGGCTGAAGGTCAACGGGCACGAGGTCTCATATTCGGGGAAGAGAACAATGGCGTTCAACACCGACGCGTCGGGTCGCCTGACCGCTTTCAACGGAAGGGAGTCGGTCTCCATCAGAGTTGACGGGGTGGATTACAATCTCGCTGATAAGCCAGTGTCACTCGCTTTCGGGCCTGTCTCCGGAGACCAGACGAGGTACAGGGTGTATGTGGACAGGCCTTGCTCGCTGTCGATACCCATGCCTCTGAGCGCATCCAAAGCGACCGTGAAACAAGGGAAAACCACCGTCATGGGCGCTCTTTCGGGCGGGAACCTCGCTATTGAGATAACCCCTGAGCTGGCCGGAAGATGGCTTGACGTGACTTTGAAATAAGATTTGATGAATATGGGAATAGGAAAAACCCTGGCGAGGTCCGCCGCTGTCACGCTTCTCTCGGTCTTAGCTTTATCCTGCTCCGGCCCCGGCTTGGAGCCGTCCGTCATTTGTACGGGCGAGGATTATCCCGAGGGCTCATGGTACGCTTTCAGGAATGCTTTTGACATCAAAGGAGACCCTACCACGGCCACTTTGAGCGTCGAGGCGGACACAAAATACTGGCTTTGGGTCAACGGCGAGCTGTTTGTCCGGGAAGGGAATCTCAAGCGCGGGCCGACCCCCGATGATGGCTATTATGATCATTTCGAATCGGTTCCTGGACTTGTCAAAGGCCATAACGAGGTCGCTGTCCTGGTCAATTTCCACGGCAGGAAGAGCGTGAATCACATTACCTCCCCTACCGCCGGCCTGTGGTTCGACCTGAAAGGCAAAGGCTTCCGGATGGTCAGTGACGGGAGCTGGAAAGCGGTCCGGCACCCGGCTTTCTATATTCCCGAGGGAGGCTGCCCGAACCTACGTTTGTCCGAGTCAAACATCGGATATGACGCCAGGGGACGGATAGACTTTTTCCAGAAGGGCTTCGACGACAGCGGTTGGCCACAGGCGAAAGCGCTTACCCTAGAGGAGGCGGGATGGGGGAAACAGGTCCTCAGGCCTATTCCCCAATGGAAGGACTATGGTCTCAAGGAATATGTCTCGACCCGCCTTGAGGGAAGGGAGCTGATTTGCGAGTTGCCGTACGATTGCCAGGTGACGCCCTACATCAAGGTCAAGGCTCCAGCCGGGAAGATAATTGACATCTACACGGATCTTTATGGGAAACCAGTCATCGAGGGCACCGAGCCTTATGATGTCCCTTCCCCGGACCCGAACCACAACAGGACCATCTCCGAGACCCTGTCCATGACTCCGGAAGAGATCAGCGACCGCTTCATGTCGTTCCCGCTTCTCTGCGCGAGGGCGCAATACATCACTTCCGAAGGGGAGCAGGAACATGAGGCGCTCGGGTGGATGAACGGCATGACGGTCCATTACAGTATCCCGGAAGGAGTTGAGGTTCTTGAGGTTAAATACAGGGAATCGGGCTACGGCACCTCTTTCGCCGGCTCTTTCGAGTGTGACGATCCATTCCTTAACACATTGTGGGAGAGGGCGGCCCGTACTCTTTACGTGAATATGAGGGACAATTTCTTCGACTGTCCCCACCGGGAGCGCGGTCAATGGATAGGTGACGCCGCCAACGAGGCCATCCAGACATATTACGCCCTCGATCCAGCTTCTTTCGCCATGACCGCCAAGGCTATCAGGGAACTCGCTGGTTTCCAGGAGGATAACGGTTCAATGTACGGTCCTGTCCCTGGCTATAACTTTGGCGAGCTCGTGACTCAGACGACCGCTTTCCTGAGCCGGGCTGTACCTGAGTACTACATGTACACCGGTGACTTGACACCCCTGAAAGATATCTATGAAGCTTTCAAGAGATATGTCCCCCTTTGGAAGTTCGATTCCGACGGGCTGGTGCTGGAAAGGCAGTCCGAGGGAACCCCGATCGCCAACTGGGGAGACTGGGGCGAGAACAAGGACATGAGGCTTCTTTACAACTCCTGGGTGGCGGTTCTGATGGACACCGCCGAGAAGTACGCGGGATGGATGGGTGACGAGGCACTGGCCTTGGAGGCGAGGGAGAGAAAGGCCCTTTTGAACAAGGTAGTAAACGAGAGATATTGGAGAGGAAGTTATTATCAGTCAGACGAGTTCAAGGGCTGCCCGGACGACCGCGGGCAAGCTGTGGCTGTTCTGGGAGGTCTTGTTGACCACGTGAAGTTCCCCGCCCTCAAGGAGTTCTTCCAGAAGCATTTCCACGCCAGCCCTTACATGGAGTACTATGTTCTCGACGCCCTCTGCCAGATGGGATACTATCAGGACGCCATCGACAGGATCAGGGACAGGTACGCCGAGATGATAGGCTCGGATTACTCGACCCTCTGGGAGCTGTTCGGTGACGGTACCGGAAAGACCGACTCCTACAACCACGCCTGGAGCGGCGGGCCGCTTGTGATACTATCAAAGTATATCGCCGGAATCTACCCTACTGAGCCCGGATTCACCCGCTTCGCCGTGAGCCCCCACCCTTGCGACATGAGGAAGGTGAAGGCGAACGTTTCCTCCGTCAAAGGTCTTGTCTCTGTGGAAATATCGGTGGACGAGGACGTTATGAAGACCAAAATCACCGTCCCCGAAAGCGCCTTGGCGGACTATCAGGCCCCGGAAGGTTATGCTATTATCAATATTGACGGGAAGGATGTCGAGACCACAGACCCCGTGGAGCTGTCCCCGGGAGAGCATGTGGTCATGGCCTTGAGATACCCTCTATTCGGAATATAGGAAATTGAACCTTCCGCCAGGCGCGACATCGCCGTTGACGTAGAAATCGAGGATATTCCCCTCCTCCTGCATATTGTCGCTCCATTTGAACTCGAATGAGACCTTGCCGCTCATCCCGAGCACCGATTTGGCGACCTTGATCTCCATCTTGTTACCTTTGACGGCGTACTCGAACTTGCCGGCGTCGGTCCATCCCCATTCCGGACCGGCGCATTTGGAGACCGTTCCGGAGGAGTCGCTGTCGGGGTTCTTGTAGTTGAGGCAGTAGTCGTAGCCCTTCCATCCGGTCCCGATCTCGCGGTCCGAGTTGATGAAGAGGCGCATCCAGCCCTTGTCTGTCCTGGCGGAGATGTCCGCGGCCGTCTCTATGTAGAAATAGAGATTGTCCTTATCCCTGGCCACCCTGGCGTCCACAAGGTCGTTGCGGCCGGTGCCGTTGGTGTAGATGATCCCGCTCTTGGAATGCTGCGGGTGGTTTCTACGAGTCGTGTTGCCCTTATAGTGCTTGAAATCAGGGGACACATTCTTCCAACCGTCGAAAGAGCCGATACTCATGGTCTTCTCGGCGGAGACTCTCGCCGGCTTGCTCACGCCTTTGTAGCGACGGACGTTCTGGACAAGCTGGTAATAATAAGAGTCGCCGTAATCGCCCCATTCGGCGTTGGGCTCTATGTCGCGGCTGTGCTCCCAGTCGTACTGGTCGGGGAAGGCGAAGGGCTTGTAGGGGTCGTTCGGGGGCCAGTTGGGTTGCTTACCGGCTATCCACTCGTTCCAGCCGGTGATGAACACCATCTTGTTGTCATATTTCAGGGCCCTGTCCCACTGCTCCTGAAAGTTAAGTCCCTTGACATAAGCTCCTTCCGAGGTATCGTGGCCGTTGGCCTTGGTGTAGCTGCGGCCATAGGTCCCGGGTGAGTTGAAGGCGTAGCAATGACCGTGGCTGTAGTCAGAGGCGTTCTGTGCGACGCCGACAGTCATCAGCTCCCCGTGATTGTACTCGTGCTGGGGATAGCACTCCAGCCAGCCCCACTGGCCGTCCCCGCCGCCGTTGACATAGTCTGGTTGTCCGGGTCTGAACTCGAACAGGTTCTTTATGGCCTTGTCTGTGGCGTTGGACAAGTCCAGATTGTCCGGGTAGGCCATGATGACGGGTTTCCCTTTAAGGTGGAACCAGAGGTTCTGGTAACGCTTGTCCTTGTAGATCTTGTTATAGAGTTTCCTGATGGCGGAAAGGGATCCGTCGGTGGGTCCGAAAGCCAGCATGAAGGCGATTCTCGGGACGTTCACACCCTCTTTCTGGGCCTCTGTCCAGACTTTCATCAGGGCCTCGGTGGACTCTTCCCAGATGAAATCGCCATTGGTGCAGTCGAAGAAAACCGCGTCCACACCCGCGTCGGCGAGCAGTTCGGCGTGTTTGCGAAGGACCCACTCGTCGGTGGTCCGGTAATAACCGAACAGGGGCTGCCCCCAAAAGCAAGGCTGGAGCTCCTGGCCCCAGACAGGGTGGTTATAGTCCTGCAGGGCGGCCGGGACCTCCCGCTGTATCTTGCTGATATTCACAACAGAAGGATAATTCAGCTGGCTGCTGTCATGCCAGGTCCAATAAAACATCAGGACATTCCTGTCGTCTCTTTTCGAGCGGGCGTCAGTGGGCATACTCCGCCCGAGCTCGTCCACGGCGACCCATTGGTCAGGAGTCACGACATCGACATCAGCCGGGGTCTCGTCCGGGACCTCCGTAGTATCTTGCTCTCCGTCGTCAGGAGTCGCTCCCCCTTGCTTTTTGTCGCAACCGGCCGCCATTAACGCGAGGATGGCGAACGCGGTGGCGGTTGCTCTTGTCCAGGATATTCTCATTGTCGTCGATAAAAATGGTTCAAGTATGGAAAGATAGAGAAAAAAACGTTAAATTAGTTCACTCTATCGCGATAATCATATTCACAACAGATAACGATGGACAGAAGAGACTTTTTGAAGAATTCGGCCGCCGCTGCCGTGACCGGCGCGGCGATGACCATTCCCGGAGTCGGGGCGATGGCTTCCGGCAAGTCGTTGGGCCTTGACGATAAGACTCCGGCCGACGGCGTGGCCCATCGCCTGAAATACAACAAGGACGGGAAGATAAAGATTCTCCAATTCACCGACACCCACTACATAGAAGGGGACGAGCGCTCTGAGAGGGCCCTAAAGAACGTGATCCAGATGCTGGACACGGAACATCCTGATTTCGTGATACATACCGGGGATATTGTCTTTGGGAAGCCGGCGGAGGCCTCCGCGAGGCACATCCTTCAGCCGCTTGTGGAGAGGAGGATCCCCTTCGCTGTGGCGATGGGCAACCACGACAGCGACTTCGACCTTTCCAGGACCGACATGTTCAAGGTCCTGCGCTCGATCCCGGGGAACGTCAACACGGTCGACGACGACGGGATTTCGGGCTGCTCCAACGACATAATCACCCTTTCCGGAAAGAAAGGGGTGGACAGGGTGTTTTACCTTTTCGATTCCGGCAACCGGGAGGTTGTGGCTGGGATAAACGGCTGGAGTTACGTGAAGCATGACCAGATCGCCTGGTACAAGAAGCACAGCGCCGAGTTCACGAAAGCCAACGGCGGGAAGCCTGTGCCTTCCCTAGCGTTCTTCCATATTCCTTTCCCGGAGTATAAGGAAGCCATCCGGGACTCCTCCAGGGTGATGATGGGGAACATCGGAGAGGAACCGGGAGCCCCCAAGTTCAACTCCGGTCTCTATCTGGCGATGAGGGAGATGGGTGACATGCAGGGAGTTGTGACCGGACATGACCACAACAGTGACTATGTGATGCTGTGGCAGAATTTCTTCCTGATTTACGGCCGCTTCAGCGGCTGCGACACCGTCTATAACGACATGAAACCCAACGGGGCCAGAGTTTTCGAGTTCACTGAGGGTGACGACGGTTTCCGCACCTGGGTCCGTCTGTATGGTGGCAAGGTGGAGCAGGATCTCTATCTTTATCCCGGAATGAAGAATCTCACCTCCCCGAGAGAAAAAAGATAAAAATGATAAAAATGATGAAAAAGTATTCAATCCTCGTTTTGGCGGTCATGGCCCTTTCCGCCGCGGCCTGCTCGGATAAGACAGCCAAAGATTCTTCCGTTCCGGAAGAGGTCACCATGTCCAAGGAACGCCTCATGGACAAGATCAAAGGCGGATGGGCCGGCCAGGTGATCGGTTGCACCTATGGTGGTCCGACAGAGTTCCGTTACAGCACCATAATCAACGACAACATCCCCATCATTTGGCCGGAGCACCGGATCAAGTGGTACTATGACAATATCCCGGGCCTGTATGACGACATCTACATGGATCTAACCTTTGTGGAAGTGTTTGAGAAAGAAGGGCTTGACGCTCCGATAGAGTCTTTCGCCAAGGCGTTCTCCACGGCGGAGTACCCGTTGTGGCACGCCAATCAGGCCGCGAGAAACAATATCCGGAACGGAATCATGCCTCCTGAGTCAGGTTACTGGAAAAACAATCCCCACGCTGATGACATAGACTTCCAGATCGAGGCGGACTACGCCGGTTTGATGGCTCCCGGAATGCCGAACGCCGCCACTCATTACACAGACGAGATCGGTCACATGATGAACTATGGTGACGGATGGTATGGCGGAGTCTATGTGGCGGCGATGTATTCCCTCGCCTTTGTGTCCGACGACATCAATTATATTGTCACAGAGGCCCTGAAAACCATCCCTGTCGAGAGCAAATACTACCAGTGCATGGCGGATGTGATCCGTTGGCATGACCAGTATCCTGACAACTGGGAAATAACCTGGGCTTTGACGGAGCGTAAATGGGGTTTCGACATCGGTTGTTCGGAAGGTGTTTTCGGGACAACGAATATCGACGCCCTGATCAACAGCGCCTACATAATCATGGGCCTTCTCTACGGCGAGGGAGACTTCTACAAGACCATCGATGTCTCGACGCGTTGCGGCAAGGACTCCGATTGTAACCCTGCCTCATCCGGAGGAATCCTCGGTGTGGTGCTTGGTTACGAGGGTATTCCCGATTATTGGAAGAAGGGCATGGAAGAGGTTGAGGACAGGCCTTTCGCTTTCACTGACGTATCCATTGGTAAAACCTACCAAATGTCGTTCAATCAGGCGCTTAAGGTTATCGAGAAGAACGGGGGCGAGGTCGGTGACAACGAGGTTGTCATCAAGTGCCAGACCCCTGAGGCTGTCCGTCTCGAGCAGGGGTTCGAGGGTCACTGGCCCGTGGCGAGGAATGATATCCGCAAACCTGTCCAGGACTGCGGCGAGTTCGAGTTCGACGGCAAGGGCGTGGTGTTCACCTACCTGATGCCGATGGACAAGTCAGGCTATGTCGGTGAGGTCGAGGTTTATCTCGACGGTGTTCTTGACCAGACTGTCAAGCTACCCTCGGACAACAACAGCAGAAGGCTTGACTTGTACTTCAAGTACGACCTTCCTCTCGGTCACCACAAGGTAGCCATGAAGGTTGTCAACCCCGACAAGGCGCATCCTGTCGAGGTTCGCTCCATGATCGTGTATTCCGACAAGCCGGCGCCCGTCCTTCACGAGTAATATGGGATTCGTCAACGTCTATTTCTCGCTCGGGAGCAACTTGGGTGACAGGAAGGGGAATATCTCCGGGGCGCTCCGACGCATGGACGAGGCGTTGGGGACCGGATATTCCGCCCTCTCGTCTTTGATCGAGACGGAGCCGATGGGCTTCACCGGCGGGAAATTCCTCAACGCTGCGGTGTTGTACAGGATAGTCCGTGAGACTCATCCCCCGTTGGAGGTTCTCCGGATTGTCAAGGAGATCGAGCGTGAGATGGGACGTACGGACGCTCCCGAAATTGACTTGTCCGGAAACAGGATATACCACTCCAGGCCGATCGACATCGACATCTTGTTCTACGGCCCGGAAACGGTTGATATTCCAGAACTTGTCATCCCGCATAAAGGGATTTTGGAAAGACCTTTCGTGATGGTCCCGCTGCTTGAGGTGGCGAGACCGTCGCTAAAGCGCTCCTTTCCTGAATATTTCAAAAGAAAGTAACAATTCAACGATATGAGAAAATCTATATTCACCATCATCTGCGCTCTTTTGGCCGCCGGGGCTGTTCTCGCCCAGGAGAGGGGAGACATCCAGAAACAGGCCGACGGTTACGAGTGGCCGACCGACCCTCAGGTCCTTCAGAAACTTGATCAATGGCAGGACCTAAAATTCGGTGTGCTGATGCACTGGGGGATCTATGCCACCCAAGGTATGGTCGAGTCCTGGGCGATCTGCAACGAGGAATGGATCAGGCGCCCTGAGGGATCAGTTTATGAGGAATACAAGAAATGGTACTGGGACCTCTCGAAGATATTCAACCCGGTTGATTTTAATCCTGACCAGTGGGCCGACGTGTTCGAGAAAGCAGGGATGAAATACATGATATTCACCACCAAGCACCATGACGGCTTCTGTATGTTCGACTCTGACTACACGGATTTCAGCATAGCCAACGGGCCGTTTTCCGACAATCCCAAGAAGGATGTGGCGAAATATGTCTTCGACGCATTCAGGGCTAAGGATTTCATGATCGGGGCGTATTTCTCCAAGCCCGACTGGCACCACCACGGTTTTTGGAACCCGTATTACGCCACCCCTAACCGTCGTCCCAATTACAACATCGAGACTCATCCCGACTGGTGGAAAAGTTATGTCGATTTCACGAGGAATCAGCTGCTTGAGCTCACCACTGGGAAATATGGTAAAATCGACATCTTGTGGCTTGACGGAGGCTGGATGACGGGAGACGAGGTCGGTCTGAATGAGGTGCTTCCGAAGTCCAGGGCGTACAGTCCGGGAATGCTTTGCGTGGACCGCACCATCCAGGGCCCCAACGAGAATTACCAGACCCCCGAGCAGTCCATCCCTGACCATCAGAAAGATCATCCCTGGGAATCCTGCATCACCTTGACGCACAGTTGGGGCTGGGCTCCGAATGTCACGTTCAAAAGCGCCAGGAAGGTAATAGACATTCTGGCTGAGATCACGGCGAAGGGCGGAAGTTTGGTCCTTGGGGTAGGCCCTACACCGGAAGGCCTCATCGAGGACAGGGCGATTCCTATCCTCGAGGAGATCGGCGAGTGGCTCGGCCGTTGCGGCGAGGCGATTTACGCCACCAGGATCACCAAAGAATATAACGACGGCCAGGTCTGGTTCAACGCCTCGAAGGACGGGACCGCCCTTTACGCCATCTACGCCCTTAAAGACGATGAGACTCTTCCGGCGACCGTCTCCTGGTCCGGGAATATTCCCAAAGGTGGCAAAGTGATCCTCCTGAACAATGGCAAAAAGCTTCGCGCCACGGTCAAGGACGGCAAGGTGGAAGTCAAGCTTCCCAAAGGAATGAGACAGGAACCTCTGGCGTTCAGATTCAGCTTATAAGGTATTCTCTTCGAGAGTGAGATCCCAGTAAGAGGTGTCTTTCTCCATAAGGGCCAGAGTTGTGACAATCCAGCTCTGGATCCAGCCTGTGAGTGTGCTTTGCGCGCCCCAGCCGGCGTCGGCGTTGGACGCCCAATAGTCCCAGTTACGGTAATTGAAAGCCCGGAACCAGGCCCCGTCGACGCTCTTGTAGTTGTCGCTCCGGGCCTGGATCCTTATTAAGAACTCAGCCAGCGATTCGGCCATCTTCTTGATTTTATGGTCGTTGGTGGCCTTGGCCGCCTCGTTGAGCCCGAAGAAGGCGAAATTGGAAGTGTAAAGCATGTCGGCCACGGGGTCTCCGTTGGCGAAGATCAGTGGCGCTTCAGTACTGCCGTAGTCCTCGTTACGGCGCTGCGTCCCGTACTGGCCTTTCGAGGGGTCTCCTAACTCCTCCCTTATCGCCCCGCACTCCACCTGGTTCGACGCTATGTCGGCCGCCACGCTATCCAGCCAGGCTTTGTGCTCTTCTGTCGGGCTGACACGGTAGAGCCAGGCGAGAGGAAGAATCATCCTTGCCCTCTCTTGCTGGATGCCGTTCGTCCAGTTCCATGAGTCAGGATAGGCTGCCATGGTGAGGGATATTCCTTTCTCGGCCATGTCGAGATACCTCTTGTCGCCGGAGTCGGCGTATTTCCAGAGATAGCAGGCCCAGATCCAGCTCTCGAAATGGGGGTGGGGATTGATCAGGTCGCGGTCCTGGTAGTACTTAAGCCCGTTCTTCTGGATGTCCTGCTCATGGAGCCTTGGCCCCCGGAACCCGTTCTTTCCCGTGGTTAGGAGATTCGCCTCGATCGCCTCGTCAATATAATTGTCCCACTTGTCGGTTTTCAAGACCTTGGAAGCGAGCAAGGTCCCGAGGATCGAGCGGGCGTTGTCGTCGCCGTAATATACCCATTTATGGGTGTAGGCCCAGGAAAGGAGGCCGAAAGTAGGACTGTCCGGATCGTTCCTTGGACCGTCCCTGAACTCTTTGAACGAATAATCTGAAAGACGTTCGGCGACCTCTTTCCAAGATGTGTTCCCAAGCAGGTCTCCGGCGATCGCGAAGGCCATCGAGGCCTCCCCTTGCACATCGTCCCTGAGCCAATAACGATAGGCCTGGCGGCCGTCTTTGTAGATCGCCGAGCAATGACCCTCGAGTATCCCGAGACTTCCGTCACCGTAGGGGGCGTCCGCCGGAAGCTCTGGCCCTACCGGCATCAGGCCATCGCCCTGGTATCTCATCAGCCATGACTCTTTCCAGGAAGGATGGACAAGGAAGTGGCCGTTGAAGAACCATTCGACCCCCTTTCTCACGGCGTGGACACGGGCCGAGTCGGGGAGGGCGGCGTTTTGGGAATATGACGGGGAAATCATTGAGGGCCAATCTTTAAACTTCACAGTCCTTCCTGTCAGATCGGTCATCGCGGCCTCCCAGAATAGTTTCCATCGCTTCTCTGGCATCAGGCGAAGGCGGGCGAAATCACTGAGTTTGGATGTGCTGACCCAGACGTTGTCATTCGGTTTATAAACAAGCGGGGAGTTGGGCGTGTTGTCAAGCCCGAACACGGCGTCGTCGAATCCGGCCACTCTGGCGAGAACCATAATCGGGTCCCTGGCCTCGGTTTTATAGTAAACCGCCCTGTTGACCGTAAGAAGATCCATCGGCGAAAGGTCGTCACCGATGGGCTTAGTGACAATAACCCTCTCAAGGTTGATTTCTTTTATTACCGGCTCCTCGTTCTCCATCGCGGCGAACTCGGCGAAAACCTTGAGACCTTTATTCTCAATTAGTTCCAATTCTTCCGTAGAAAGAGTCTGGACACGTTCGGGATACTGGCTTCCGAGCAGCAGGACGGCAGAGCCTTTCCCTGCCGCCTCGAGAGCCTTATCCGCAGAGGCATATTCCTTAATCTTAAAGCCCTCCTGGCGGAGCAGGCCGACCAGATCGTTATTAATGTCAGGACAGTGGACAAACACTCTTTTCTTCACAATGTCACAACTGCTAACGGCAAAGGCGGCGGCGAGAACAAAAGCCAGTGCCGGAATGTGTTTTTCTTTCATTTTTAACCCCTTCATTATCTTACGCCAAGATACGAAAAAAGGCGATTTCTTGATTATATTTGTGAATATGATAAAACGTCTTATGAGAACGTCATTTCGTCTCGTCGTCCTTTGCGCCTTGGGCATACTGGCCGGTTGCTCAGCCAGAGAGACGCTAACGCTCCTGGTCGGGACCTACACCGATACCTCGAGCGAGGGGATTTACACTTTCCGGTTCGATCCCTCGACCGGTGGGACCGCGCCTCTTAGCGTCACCGGGATCCAGAACCCGTCATTCCTGGCGGTCTCGCCGGACCGCGAAACGGTTTATTCCGTCTCCGAGAAAGGCGATGGCTCTGTCTCGGTTTTCGATCTCGATCCTAGCCGAGGGACCTTGTCGCTCAGGAATACCATGCCCACGGGCGGGAAGGATCCTTGCTATGTGACCATCGTCGGGAATGAAGTGGTCGCCACGAATTACTCGTCAGGCTCGATGGTCGTTTTTCCGCTCCTCGAGGGCGGGAGTCTGGGCGAGGGGACCCTTGTTGAGTTCTTCGGGAGCGGTCCGGATACTTCGAGGCAGGCGAGCTCGCATATTCATTCCTCTCAAGTGTCTCCTGATGGGAAGTTTTTGTTTGTCATTGACTTGGGCGGGGATTTCATCTACCGTTTCCCGGTCTCTGACGGGAAGGTGGCGAGTCTTGAACCGATTAAGATCGAGACTCCAGCCGGGCAAGGACCGAGGCATTTCGACTTCTCGAAGGACGGCCGTTTCATGTGCGTTTTGACAGAGCTCGGCGGCGCTGTATTGGTGTATGAATATAATTCCGGCGACCTGAAACTCATCCAGGAAATTGAGGCTGACCCGCTTCACGCCGGTGGCAGCGCTGATATTCATTTCTCCCCTGACGGGAAGTTCCTTTATGCCAGCAACCGCCTGAAAGGGGATGGTCTGGCGATATTCAGCCAAAACAGCGAGACTGGCCGTTTGACCAATGTAGGATACCAGGATACCGGGGTCCATCCGAGGAATTTCACAATCTCGCCGGACGGAAGATTCGTCCTGGTGGCCTGCCGGGACAGTGATGTGATCCAGGTTTACAAAAGGAATCCAAAGACCGGCCAGCTGATTGACACGGGCAAAGACATAAAGGTCCCCCACCCCGTGTTTGTGGCTTTTGTCTCAAGCCGCGGGACCGAGGCGGCGGTCGCTGGAGCCCCGAGTACCCTTGTTATTCATAATCCGGTCATTCCCGGTTATCATCCGGACCCGTCAATTTGCAGGGTCGGCGAGGATTACTATATCGTCAACTCCTCTTTCCAGTATTTCCCGGGAGTCCCTGTCTATCATTCCAAGGATCTGGTCAATTGGGAGCTGATCGGTAACGCCCTGGGCAGGGAAAGCCAGGTGCCTCTCGAGACAGCTAACTCGTGGGGAGGAATATTCGCCACCACCATCCGTCACCACGAGGGGCTGTACTACATGATCACCACGAATGTCACGAAAGGGGGGAACTTTTTCGTGACGGCGAAGGATCCAGCAGGGCCGTGGTCGGAGCCGGTTTATTTGAAACAGGGCGGAATCGACCCTTCTTTCCTTTTCGAGGACGGGAAATGCTACATGGTCTCGAACCCTGACGGAATACAGCTTTGCGAGGTCGATCCGGTAACAGGGAAACAACTGACAGATAGTAAATTAATCTGGCGGGGAACCGGCGGACGCTATCCGGAGGGACCACACGTCTACAAGAAGGACGGATGGTACTATCTCCTTATCTCCGAGGGAGGCACCGAGATGGGCCACAGCCTGACAATCGCTCGGAGCAAGAACATCTGGGGACCGTATGAGTCCAATCCGGCGAACCCGATCTTGACTCATTTCCGGATGGTGTCGCAAGGCAACCAGATACAGGGCACAGGTCATGGCGACCTGGTTGAGGCCTCGGACGGCTCCTGGTGGGTCGTGTTCCTGGCTTTCAGAAGATACGGAGGGG
The DNA here is from genome assembly GCA_902797035.1 of uncultured Bacteroidia bacterium. GTDB lineage: Bacteria > Bacteroidota > Bacteroidia > Bacteroidales > UBA932 > Cryptobacteroides. The sequence continues at coordinate 13,945 of CADBRH010000001.1, forward strand.
ATTACCATCATCTGGGAAGGGAGACATTCCTGGCTCCTGTGACTTGGGAGAACGGATGGCCAGTCATTAATGAAGGTAATCCGATTGAGGCCGAGATGGCGGTTCCCGCAAGCTGGACGGCCCCGGCTCCCGCCCCGAAGTCTTTCAGGGAAGAGTTCGACTCGCCGTTGGGTCCCGAATGGGTCTTCGTGCAGAATCCGGATTCCACAAGATATTCATTGTCAGGAGGTTGTCTGACACTTAAGGGTAACACTCCCCTTCAGGAGAATAACCATCCCACGTTCGTTGGGGTCCGCCAGGAGAGCCCGGCGGTCAGTGTAGAGACTAAAGTACGCTTTGTTTCCCCTTCGGGAGAGGCGGGCATCGTGGCTTATCAGCACAACGACGGGTTCGCGGCGGTCGGGATCTCTAACGGGAAGGCTTTCCTGCGGGTGAAACTCAAGACAGTTGACACGATTCTCGGGGAAGTCCCGATCAAGGGTAAAGAGGCCGTTCTGGGAATCAGTTCCGACGACGGGTTTATCTACAATTTCTCCGTTAACGGAAAATATTTAGGGAACTTGTCCACAGCGCTGCTCAGCTCCGAGGTGGTCGGCGGGTTCACCGGCGTCACCCTTGGATTGTATGCTGTCGGCGGTTCCGCCGCCTTTGATTATTTTGATTATCAAGAAAAATAATATCGCCATGAGAAAACAGACCGGATTGATTGCCGCGACGGCGCTGGCGCTCATCTTCTGCCTCGCCGGTTGCGCCCCGAAGCCAATGAAAGTGGTCCTTGAGCCGCTTCCCATGTTATACGGGGACACGTCCCGCTCGGAGGAATATCCTTTCGCCAAAGACCCCACGGTTATCCATAACGGGGACGAGTACTTGATGTATTATTCGCTCACCGCATTCGACCCGGAGCCGGACAACAGCAAGCCTCCGACATTCAATGACTGGCACACGGCGATTGCCCGTAGCTCGGACCTTGTGAATTGGACCAGGGTGTGTGATCTGGACCTCCGTGACACTAAGGGAAATCCGCTCCGCGGAGCCGTGGCTCCTTGCGTCCGTAAGCTGGACGGGAAGATCCACATGTTCTACCAAATGGCTTGGGAGGGGACAAACGGGGTCAGCAACATCTGGCACGCCATGAGCGAGGACGGGATTACTTTCACCAACACCTGCGACAGGCCCATTATCGTCCCTGAGACAAAGTGGTCGATCAAACGCTCTATCGACGCCGAGGTTTACAAGGTCAAGGACAAGCTGATCCTCCTGTTCGCCACCAGGGACACGACCGCCACCTATCAGATCATGGGTATGGCGGAGGCGCCCTACGGGAGCGATTACGGCCCGGATAAATGGACCCTGCTCTCCGTGGACGGCCCGCTGATGACTCCCGAATACCCCTGGGAGATGAGCTGCACAGAGGCCCCGACCGTAATTAAACATAAGGGCGTCTGGTACATGTTCTACGCCGGGGCGTATAACCACGAGGGCCAGCAGATCGGTCTGGCCACCTCGACAGACGGTTATCATTACGAGAGGATAGCTCCCGACGGGCTGTTCTTCACACACGGCCCCGAAGGCTCCTGGAACGCTTGCGAGAGCGGCCATCCCGGCGTCTTCCAGGATGACGACGGCCAAGTTTATCTTTTCTTCCAAGGCAAGGCCACCCTCAATTCGACCTACTACCTCTCCGTCTGCAAGGTCAGTTTTGAATAGTTTTTTATGAAAAAGAAGTCGGAAGGCCTTGGCGCCAAGGTGCTTATGATTATTATTTCCGCCCTGTTTTTATGGGCGGTTATCGCCGCGGCGTTCAGAAAGCCAGTCGATCTTCTGATTATTCCTGGAGTCGCTGGCCTGATCATCTTTTTCCCGGAAATTGTTTTCTTCTTTTTTGGCGAGAGGAGAAAACAAGAAAAGGAGTTGTGGGAAAGCGACAGTGTTTTCGCTTCTCAGCTTCTTAAGAATCGTCTATTGCTTCGTTTTCTTGTTCTTCTTGTTATAACAGGGGTATGTTGTCTTATCGCGGGTTTGTTCAAGAAGGGCTATTCGATTCTTTTATTAGGGGTAGCTATCACAGGAGTTTTTCTTCCCTTAGCGATTAAAGTCAGAAGAAAAGCAGATACTATTCGAACTGAGAGAGAAGAAATAATTAATAGAGAAAGATCGGAAAAGGAGGAGGTAGAATATAAGCAAGCAATGTGGAGTCGCGTTATTGAAGAAATCGGAAACGAGAGGATCAGAAGGATAGAGGAGACAATCTCGGAACTCGTTTCCCTTATTTCAGGTTATACCAATAGAACCATTTTCAAGACCAAGTTCAATAGGCTTATCACCATTGAAGGTTTATATTTCGATTATGAGGATAAAATCTGTCTCATTGCCATAAGGGACCTGCTCAATGCGATGGAGAGAGAAGAGTCTGTTAATCCGGATTTTCCATCTGTTAAGTCTTTTATTCTTCAGTTAAGCGCATATTATCTGACAATCCCATCTCTCCATCCCGCTGGTGAAATAAATGAGCCAGATGATTTCATGGATCAGATCAAACAAAGTAGAGAATTCGGAGAAACGTATCTTTCAAAGTATTACAGAGTTTTCCAAGAAGCTCAGACAGAAGGGAAGGGAGACGAGCAGGATTACCTTCTCGGGAAGTACCTCGGGTTCGTGAATAAGGACGCGGAGTCAAAGTATGTCGCGCTGATTGATTTCTTGGTCAGGGAGGCTTTCGACAAAAACGACTCCGGAGTGGATGATTTGTCCGGTATCGGGCAGTTGGACGAGCTGATAGGACTGGCTCCAGTGAAAAGGGAGATTAGAACCCTTGCGAACGTTGTAAAAATCAACGAGTTCCGTAAAAACCTAGGATTGAAGGTCTCCCAGATGTCCTACCATTGTGTATTCACAGGAAATCCTGGTACGGGGAAGACAACTGTCGCTAGATTGGTCGGGCAAATCTACAAGGAACTGGGTGTTCTCAAGAGAGGCCATCTTGTCGAGACAGACCGGTCGGGACTTGTCGCAGAGTATGTAGGGCAGACTGCGGCGAAGACCAACAGGATAATAGATTCGGCGCTAGACGGGGTCTTGTTTATAGACGAGGCCTATACTTTGGTGTCTTCCGACGAGAAGGATTTCGGTTCGGAGGCGATAGCTACACTTTTGAAAAGGATGGAGGACAACCGGGACCGGTTGGTTGTTATCCTGGCGGGTTATACAGATGAGATTCGTCATTTTATCAACTCTAATCCAGGCTTGCAGTCCCGCTTCACCCGTTACATTGATTTCCCGGATTATTCCGGGGATGAGCTTCACGAGATATTCCTTGCCAATCTGAATAAGCATGAGTACTATCTTGCCGAAAATGCGGACGATGCTTTGATGGATGTTTTGAGATCCGCGCTGGAGCACCGTGACAAGCGTTTCGGCAATGCCCGCTATGTGAGGAATCTTTTCGAGAAGACGCTTGAGAAACAGGCCAACAGGCTGTCAGGCCTTATGACTGTCACAAAAGAAGAACTTATGGTCATCTTGCCCGAGGATATCGAGAAAGCCGCGGAAGATAACTCAGGGAAGGATAACAGAGATCGTCCAGCGATAGAGAGACTGGATGGGCTGATTGGTCTCGCTCCGGTGAAGAAAGAGATCAAAACCCTAGCGAACGTTATTCAAATCAACAAGTTACGCAAGGAACAGGGTCTTAAGGTCCCCAAAATGTCCTATCACTGTGTCTTCACCGGAAATCCTGGTACAGGCAAAACGACAGTGGCGAGGTTGGTCAGCCAAATATACAAGGAGCTGGGCGTTCTCAAAAGAGGCCATCTTGTCGAGACGGACCGGTCAGGCCTTGTCGCCGAGTACGTCGGCCAGACGGCGGTCAAAACAAATGAGATAATCGACTCTGCTCTGGGTGGTGTCCTGTTTATCGACGAGGCGTATACTTTGATTAACAGTGCCGAGAATGACTTCGGCCACGAGGCAGTCGCCACGCTTTTGAAACGGATGGAGGATGACCGTGACCGGCTGGTTGTGATTCTCGCTGGCTACACTGAGGAGATGCGTTTGTTTATTGACTCAAACCCTGGCCTTCAGTCTCGTTTCACCAGATATGTCGAGTTCCCGGATTATTCGGAGGAGGAACTATATGAGATATTCATAGTCAATTTGAACAAATATGAATATCATCTTGCAGACCATGCCGAAGAGACTTTGATGGCCATTTTAAAAGCCGCCGTCGAGAGCCGAGACAGGAATTTCGGCAATGGTCGCTTCGCTAGAAATCTTTTCGAGAAGACGGTCGAGAATCAATCCAACCGACTATCCGGACTCGGGTCCGTCTCTAAAGATGAGCTTATGGCCATTCTTCCTGAAGACATCGCTAAAGCCGTGGACAAGCGTGTTAAGGAAGAGGCTGATAGTCAAGATAATCAACAAACGAAGGGTGCAGAAACAGACGACCCCTGTTGAAGCAAGTAACTATAAATTAATAATATACGTAACACGTTGCCAATATTATAATCCTGAATATGAGAACCAGAGCCATTATCCTTCTCGCGTTGTCGCTGTTCACGCTTTCGTGCGGGAGGGGGAACGAGGTCTGCGTCTATGGCGGCAGCTCGGCTTGCGTCACGGCGGCGTATTCAGCTGCCAAGATGGGAAGCAAAGTCACGATCGTCTGTCCTGATGTGACAATCGGAGGAATGACAACCGGCGGACTAGGCCAGACCGACATCGGCAATAAGCAGGCGGTCATCGGCCTTTCCAGGCAGTTCTACCGCAAGTTAGGGGACCATTACGGAAAACTCGAGCAGTGGCTTTTCGAGCCGCATGTGGCGGAGGAGATCTTGATGGAATATCTTGATAACCCGAGGATTAAGGTCTTACAGGGCTGGTACCTTGAGTCTGTGGATAAGGAGGGGACGGTGATAAAGTCCATCACCTGCACCGATAGGAAGGGCGGTACCAAGACCATTAAGGCCGACCAATTCATCGACTGCTCCTATGAGGGCGACCTTATGGCAATGTCCGGTGTGAGTTACAAGGTCGGCCGCGAGGACAACGCCGATTACGGAGAGACATGGGACGGCTACGAGATGCTAGACCAGCACCAGTTCGTGGACGGGATAGACCCCTTTGTGGAGAGAGGCAACCCCGAGAGCGGTTTTCTCTGGGGCATCAGTGACGCCGCTCCGAAGGAGAAGGGGGTAGGGGATACTTGCGTCCAGGCCTACAACTACAGGATCTGCCTGACGGACGATCCCGACAAGCGTATTCCCATCGAGAAGCCCGAGAACTACGACCCGTCGAGATACGAGCTCCTGACCAGGGTCTTTGAGGCCGACCCCGATCCCACGATCCAGAAGTATTTCATATTCAGCCTTATGCCCGGAAGGAAAACCGACATCAACAACCGCGGGCCTTTCTCCACGGACATGATCGGCATGAACCACCGCTATCCGGAGGCCTCCTGGGACGAGAGGGACGAGATAATCAAGGCCCACAAGGACTACACCCTAGGCCTGCTATATTTTTATATCACCGACCCCCGGGTTCCGGAGAATATCCAGAATGAGTTGAGGCGCTGGGGTTTCCCGAAGGATGAATATGTCCGCACCGGCCATTGGACACATCAGCTCTACATCCGGGAGGCACGCAGGCTGATCGGTGAATATGTGGCCACTCAGGCCGATTGCGAGGGCAGGACAGAGATCGCTGACGGCATAGGTTTCGCCGCCTACGGGATGGACTCCCACAACTGCCAGCGTCTGGTTGTTGAGAAGGACGGGAAGTATATGGTAAAGAACGAGGGAGACGTACAGAAGGGAGTCAGCCAGCCTTATCCTATCTCTTACGGAAGCCTCACCCCGAAAAGGGAGGAGTGTACCAATCTGCTCGTTCCTGTGTGCCTCTCCGCCACCCATATCGCCTACGGTTCCATCAGGATGGAACCCGTGTTCATGGGGATGGGACAGACCTGTGGAATGGCCGCGGCGATGGCCGGCAAGGGAGCGGTGCAGGATGTTGACGTGGCGAGAATCCAGGAGATTTACGCCACCGACCCCTGCCTTGACGGACGTGAGCCGGACACCTTGATCGATGAGGATTCGGAATACATCGAGAACAAGGAAGGCTGGAGGGTTGTCAACGGAAACGGCTCATACGGAAAGACTTACCTTCTTTACGAGGGTCCCCCTGATGAGAACAGGCTCTCCTACCGTATTCCCGAGACTCTCGACGGCGACTACACGGTGTATGCCTTCCAGCAGAACGATGGCTGCGAGGAGACTGTCTTCAACATCGAATATGAAGGCTCATCGACCGAGGTGACCTTCAAAAGATCGGAACTTAAGGTTGAGGGCCAGACCCGAGGCGAATGGGTCAAGCTCGGCGACTTCGAGTTCAAGAAGGATGGCGCCGGCCACATCGGCGTCACCTCCCCCGAACCTCTCATCCACGCCGACGGTATCCTCTTCGTGAAGAGATAATCAGTTTATTTTTCCGGAATCAGGTAGATGTTCCTGAAGTCAATGGGGCCACCTTCGGACTGGATGGCGATGTAGCCGTCGGTGGACTCGCAGACGGCCTCGTTGACGAGTACCCCGTTGAGCCAGACTTTCATCTCCTTGCCCTTGCAGAGAAACTCCATCTCGTTCCACTCGCCCACGGGCTTCTCAGGACTCTCCTCGACAACGCGGTCCTTCTTGTAGAACGGCCCTTCTATCCCCTCGATAGGGATTCCGCCCATCAGGACACCCATGTCCTTTGGGGTCATCTGGAGCTGGACACCGAGAGGCCAGACCTTGTCGCCGTCCTGGAGGCGGTTGAATATTCCCCCGTCAACCCCCTTGTCGCCGGCCCAGCGCCACTCGAGGTGGAGGCGGTAGTCGGTGTATTTCTTCTCGGTGCGGATGTAGCCGAAAGGCTGTCCCGAGACATGCATCACACCTTCCTCGGCGGTGAAAGTAGAGGCGCCGGAATAGGCGTCGGTGTCATCCTTTACCACGGTTTTCCAACCGTCAAGGTTCTCCCCGTTGAACAGGACCTCTTCTTTAGCGGCGCAAGCGGCCAAAATCCCTATGGTCAGGACGCTGATAAGGAAATACTTGATATTCATTGAATTAAGAATTTAGCGTACGAAAGCGATGTCGGCGAAATCCTCCATGTTCCGCTCGATGATCCAGTCGATGTAGGTCATGAACATCCAGGCCGTCCACTGGTAGCCGGCCGCGTTCATGTGTCCCATCACGAAATAGCGGGAGCGGAACTCCTTGTCGGTGTAGTCAGGGGCGAACCTCTCGAGATCCATCAAATAGACCTTGTCAAAGACCTCGGGAAGCCTGCGGATCTGGGCGTTGAAGCCGATCTTCACGTCACGGCCGTCGAGGGGCATCGTGACGATGAAAAACCTGGCTTTCGGCTGGATGCTCTTCACCCTTTGGATGATTCCGGCGTAATGGCCGATGAAGGTGTCGGCGTTCTTGGTGTAGTCGGCCTTGTCGATGTCCTTTGTGACGTCGCCGGGGGCGATCCCGGTGTTGATGTCATTCTCGCCCAACGCGATGATATATACCTGCTTCGGGTCCGCCTTGGCGTCAGCGTCGGCGTTGCGGTTGCAGGGGTTTTCCCAGAAATGGTCAATCCAACCCTTGGCGGTCTCGCCGCCCTGGGAATAGTTCTCACCGGTGGCGCCGCCTATCGCCGCGACCATCCTCTGGCCCCATGAATAGGCGTAATTGTCGTTGTAGCCCTTTCCGCCGTCGGCCCTGAGATATTCATGCTCCCCGCTGCAAAGCGAGTCGCCGATGAAGCCCCATTTGTGGAATATGGTACACCATCCGGGCTCCCTGTTAATCTTGGCGATAGGGTTCTCCTGGGCGTTCAGGCCGAAGGCGAGAAACGCCAGGGCGGCGAGACAGACTAACTTTCTCATCACAGTTTCCTTAAAAGGTTGTTCATGTTGACTTCCTTGTCGATGAGGGCCCGGAGCTCTGAGATGGGAACCCTCTTCTGCTCCATTGTGTCACGCTCCCTGACGGTCACGCTGTTGTCGTTCATGGTGTCGTTGTCGATGGTCACGCAGAAAGGGGTGCCGATGGCGTCCTGGCGGCGGTAGCGCTTGCCGATGGAGTCCTTCGGGTCATACTGGCAGCGGAAGTCGAACCTCAGTTCGTCCATAACCTCCTGGGCTTTCTCCGGAAGGCCGTCCTTGTTGACAAGGGGCAGGACGGCGACCTTGACGGGAGCCAGCGGCGCGGGTATGCTCAGGACTACCCTGCTGTCACCACCCTCGAGTCGCTCCACTTTGTAGGAGTGGCTGAGCACGGCGAGGAACATGCGGTCCACACCGATGGAGGTCTCGACACAGTAGGGGACATAGCTCTCGTTGGTCTCGGGATCGAAGTATTGGATCTTCTTTCCTGAGAGCCTCTGGTGGTTGCCGAGGTCGAAGTCGGTCCTCGAGTGGATGCCCTCGAGCTCCTTGAAACCGAACGGGAAGTTGAACTCGATGTCGGTCGCGGCGTTGGCGTAGTGGGCCAGTTTCTCATGGTCGTGGAAGCGGTAGTTCTCGGCTCCCATGCCGAGGCTGACATGCCACTTCATGCGGTTCTCCTTCCATTTGTTGAACCACTCCATCTCGGTTCCGGGACGGCAGAAGAACTCCATCTCCATCTGCTCGAACTCCCTCATCCTGAATATGAACTGCCTGGCTACAATCTCGTTGCGGAAGGCCTTGCCGATCTGGGCGATACCGAA
>CADBRH010000002.1 GCA_902797035.1 uncultured Bacteroidia bacterium
ACGAGTTTATCGAAGTCAAAACCAGAAACTACAAAGAATAACCGGATATGGATTTCAATCTTAAGATATGGCGTCAGAAGAACGCCCGTGAAAAGGGTCATTTCGAGACCTATCACATCTCTGGAATCGAGGAGGATGCCTCCTTCCTCGAGATGCTCGACATTCTCAACGAGCAACTTATCCGGGAAGGAAATGATCCTGTGGCGGTTGAGAGAGGTTGCCAGAGCAGTGGCCCTGTCTCATTCGACCACGATTGCCGCGAGGGTATATGCGGGGCTTGCTCCCTGTACATCGACGGCCGCGCCCACGGCCCGGACGACCATGTGACGACCTGCCAGTTGTTCATGCGTCATTTCAAGGACGGCGCGACCATCACCGTGGAGCCTTTCAGAAGTCCTGCGTTCCCCATCATCAAGGACCTTGTGGTTGACCGTACCGCTTTCGATAAGATTCTTCAGGCCGGAGGATTCATCTCTGTCCGTACAGGAGCCGCCCAGGACGGCAACGCCATCCTTATTCCTCATGACAACGCCGAGAAGAGTATGGACGCCGCCGCTTGCGTCGGTTGCGGAGCTTGCGTGGCCACTTGCAAGAACGGCTCAGCTATGCTGTTTGTGGCCGCCAGGGTGTCTTCCCTCGCCTTGCTGCCGCAAGGTCGTCCCGAGGCCGCCAGAAGGGCCAAGAATATGGTCGCCAAGATGGAAGAGCTGGGTTTCGGTGGATGCACCAACACCCGCGCCTGCGAGATGGAGTGCCCGAAGGGTATCTCGATCGATCATATCGCCCGTCTCAACCGCGAGTTCCTCAAAGCGAAATTCAGAGACTAAACAGATTTCGCTTATCCTTTAAGAACAGAGGCTGGTCAATCAATTATGACCAGCCTCTTTATAGTTTAGGTTTAAAAGAGAATTAATGGAAAGCCTAAGATCCTGAATATGTTCCAATGAAAAGAACAAGTCCGGAACCGGCCTCGGAAATCATGAAAGCGAAAGGATGGTTGGCGTTGAACTCCTCTATTTCCTGTCCCGCGCCACCACCGGGTGATGTCACTATCATCGCCTGAGTGACAACCGCCGCGGAGGTTCCTTCCTCATAAACATCTATTCTCGCTTTCTGTTTAATTTTCCTGACTATAAAAGCGTAATCATCCGAATCTATCATTTGAGCGTAATAAGATTCGAGGAAACACTTGTCAACATGTTTCAGGACAGAGTCTTCATTATAGGATAAGGAGAATCTCGGAATAGTCAAAACAACTTTTTTAATAAAAGAATTCTCTCGGATAGAGTTCCACACGTCAGCGTTCAGCGACTCGACGACTTCGTCCAGCGAAGTTGAGGTGGTCTTGTTCGGAAGGGCTATGGTGAAAATGTACGAGCCGTCCCCCATAGGAAGATTAATGGCGGAAAAATCCTCTCCTTTGAATAAACCGAAACGCCCTGTTTGTCTCATCATTTGTCTCTCGACAAAGTTATTTTGGTCTATAAAGAACCGATCTTCCTCTGTCATCTTCGAATCGAATTTATCCACCCAACTCCCTTTGAAGCAGAGAACATTAAATAAGGATGCCATCTTCTCTAGAATAGGCTCCGGAGCCCGGTCTATCATACCTCCTGTCTTATCTGTCACCCATAGATCCTCCGGCCTCTCCCCGACAGGTTGCTCCTCGAGGGTCTTGGCCTCGAATTCAATATACTCGGCGAGATAGTTCTTCTTCAGGCTCTCGATATACTCCTCTGGAAACTTGAGCGCCCTTGTATCTTTCATGAAAGCGTTGGCGATAGTCAATTTAGTGTCGCCGCCGAAGTTCTCGACATCCTTCATGAGTTTATTGAAATACGCGTTCACATCGTTTATATTCCCTTCGATTCCGAGCATGTCGCAAAGAGCGGTGTGATCATTGATCTGGTTGCCTATCATTCCACAGATAACCTGAACGCTGAAAGGGCTGGAGATAATGCTTGCGGGAAGATTCTCTGAATCCTTGTATTCTTTAGCGAAATACCTGAAAGTAAAGTCGTTGCCTGGCGCAACATTTTTAATTTCCTCTTCGTTGAGTGAAAGTTTGGTAATAGGATAGTTGTACTGAATCTCCGGTAACTCCGGGGTCTGCGCCTCAGCGTCATTCTCATTAATCGCTTCCACATTCTCTGGCTGCTCCGCGATCACAGTCAGAGTAGGATCCTCTCTCTCGCAAGAGACAGCGAGTAAAATCAATGCCACCAAAGCGAGCAAGGAATAATTAGCGAAAGTTTTCATCTTGTTTTCTGTTTAAATAAAGGATACGTTTTCCGGATATCTATTGAATTTCTACAGGCGGAGCGAAATCTTTTTTCGAAAGCCCTAAAGGATACCGGATAACCGATTCGGCTCCGAATAGCCCGTACACATCGGCGTATTTGCTCCCGATCTCCTTATGCAGCGGATTATAGTTCTTGTCGAGATTTAAAATGAAGAAATCGTGGATCCCCCTGCCGTTTTTGATGTTATTCTGAATCCATGTGTCATAGAAACCATCGACAATCTTTGTCTCGGCGAGCAAAAGGGGCTCGTCGTAAGCAGCCCAAGTCTCCTTGTCCTCCGCCTGGCCGGGAAGGTGTTTCTTGGCATAGGCCACATCGTAGTCCCCTATCAGGTCATACGAGAAAATGTCAAAGCCTGGCACATTCTGGAGATTCTGAATATAAATCCCTTGTAGATAAGTGTTTCTGTCATAACCTCTGTCAACCTTCCACCCCAAGTCCTTGTAATCTTCACCAGACCAGCAAGGCATCGACCAGATTGAAGTCGAGACTTTGTTGAATACTCCCGCCCGGTTGGCCGAGTTGGTAGCGACATAGTCACTGTACCTCAGATTCCCTTCTCCTTTTGGTTGCGCGACGAATAACCATATCTTGCTGGGCGAAGGAACCACATCCACATAACTCTCAGGTCTGCCGTTCTCAGGATATTTCGGGAGCCAGATCACATTCTTGACGGTGTCGTTCGTGGAAGGGAAATAAGCTTTGTCAATAGTCCGGACATCCCCGACAAAAGCCGGCCGCTTGGGATAATCTGTCCCAAGGCTGACAAATTCTCCTGATTTCAAAACGACTCTCAAGAGATATTTGAACCCATCCTCCGGAACCGCCACGGCTTCCCAGATCCCGTCCTCGACGTATTCGAATTTACTGTAAAAATCTTCTTCCTGACCGAGAAGTTCGAACTGTAAAACGTCATTAGGAAGAATAGGCGAGAAACTGTCTCCCCCGGGGGTGCCATAATATAATTTGGCCCTCTGGACAGAAGAGGCGTCTGTGAGAACACACTGCACCATCAAAACCGGCCTATCCTCGGGAACGGGATCCTCACCACCCTTGACAAGGTTGCATGACACAGCGAGACACGCTCCGGCAAATAGAGATAATATGATTTTTACCCAATTCATTCCAATTACTAAATCCAATATTCTCAAAATCTTGCATGACAAAGTAATAAAAGTTAGTATAGCGGCCCGGTTACTAAGTTATAGATTATGCACGGAACCACGTTATAATTGTTAGCCCAATCGCTAGCGGAAGTTTCTATAGTATAGTGACCGTCGTCATGCAAGCCATTCCAACCGTAATTCATATAAAGATATTTTTCTGTCTCGCTGTAGTTGGTATGGCTTGACCATCCATCATATATATTGGGGCATTCCGCCAACGCTTCCGCTTCTGTCAGATAAACAGTTCCGGTTGGATACAGGACACCCGGCTCATATGTATAATAGATAGTGGTGGTGTCAACCGAATAAGTCCTATCATAAAACCCGTCTATCACCCAGGCGTGCGCATCGCCGGAATTCATGCTGCTTCCCGCAATGACAAATACAGGTTTTAAGTTCATTAAATTACTTTTAACGGTTGAATAAGAATAATAATACGAATTACCTCCAGTAAAACCGCACGGGGTCAAATCGCTTGCCGTTAAAAGACTAGCGCCAGTGCTAGGAACAGAATACGTAGCGTTCATTCTGACTCCAACATCCATCATCAGGTCAGAAACATAAGAGGCGTTTCCTGATCCATTCAGAGTTAACTGCATGTAATCCCAACGGGTAGAGTATTGGTTGTAATCACTTTTATTAAGCCCTAATTTATACTTCCCATATCCTAAATCTTGAGCGATATATGGTGTTAGCTGATGCCAAAGATCGGAGGGGTATCCGGTCAAATTATGAAAGTAGTATAAAACCTGAGAAATGGCCGTGGGAACGCATCCGGTCACAAATTTCACCTCATAGCCCAAATTGTAATATACCGGGCTAATTGGAAGAGATGTGTTCCAAGGGTTATGCTGTCCCCATTTTGTTTCAAGAAGATGCGGAATACTGTCATTGACCATTGTGGTGTTGATGTAGACTATTTTTACCCAAGCCGGATCACCCCCAGGTTCAAGGGACTTGCATGGCGAGCTGTTCAATTTTTTCTTTATTCCATCCCAAAAAGCCACGGACTTAGAATTGATTTCTTCCTTCGGCCTCCCAAATACCTTAACGTGATAAATGAAATTCGCGGTTAACTCAAGCCAGGATTTAACACCCTCATTTTCCAGTGTCTCAAGGTAAAGGTTGTCATATTCACTCTCACCAAGAATTGACTGAACTCTGGAATCTGCGGCGACCGCCATCCATCCTTTCTCAAAATTAAAAATATAGAAGCAGGCGACACCTTTAAACTCGTAAGCTTCCTCGCTGACAATAACGGGATTATTCTTGATGGTTTTCACATATTCAAGAGCCATATCTGGCGTTATTTCATACAGGTACTCGCCCCCCTTTATGTCTGAACGAGTCTCAACCGATGTTTTTGATATATCGATATCTAAGGAATCCTCTTCAGGAGCGGATTTCTGACAGGAAGAGAAGAACAATAACGAAGTAATAGTAAAGATCACCGCGAATGAAGCAGACAAAAAGTGTTTGGTTTTCATATGATTTGTTGTTTATGGTTTGTTGAATACTCCTTGATATTGTTGACCTGATGGCAGAGCGAATGTGATTATGTAGTGACCAGACCCGAGATTGATCGGAAGGATGGCATAAAGATACTGTGTGTCAATAAAGTCAGAGTAATAACCACCAGTTGTTGTGTTCAAGATCTCCACACCAACTACGCCAAGGTTTTGTGTAAACGTTAAGATAATCGAAGATGTAACCGACTCATAATTGGCGGCTATCGGGGAAACAATCGGAGCCTTAGGCCCACCAGTTGGATCTGTGCCGGGGAAAGGGTTTATCACAATTATTGAGTCGGCGGCAGCCAACGGTTCGGCAAAGGCCGGAACTTGGGCCATTAAGCAGATTAAGGCCGAAATAAAAACAGAAACAATTGATTTAAAACGCATAATATTATTAGTTTTGAACAACAACGAAGATCGGGTAAACAAAAGAAACGCTCAACTATTTGAATATAAAAAGCGTGACAAGGAATAAAACAAGAAAGTGCCTTACAACCACATGTAAGACACTTTCTTCAGAATTGTCAGAGTTTTAGCGTGACAATGAGATATTCTAACACATAAGAGATAGATATTGTTCTCCCGTTTGAGCATATAATTCCGAAATCTTTTTCTTGAGCCGCCTTTTCTTTGTTCGAACATTTTCAAGGGTGGAAATACCCATAATAATCATCACGGTAGTGTTGTCGAAACCGGCAAAATACAAACTTGCCATGTGGTATTCTTGCTCGGTTAACCCAGGACAATCTTTCCTGAATCGTGACATGGTGCCATCCATTTCTTTGTCAACCATCCTTTCAAAGTTCTCTCTCGCCTTTAAGTTTGAACGAAGATCCCCGAATCTTGAGCCAAGAGCCTTTATAAAAGCACCATCAATCTCTGATCTTTCTGAGATGCGGTAAACCTCCTCATATATCTCTCCAAGGAAAGCGAATTTCGCTTTGCTTTTGTCAGAGTGTTCCTTCTCAGCCATTTGGTCTCTCAAAGATTCAAGAACCAGATTCATCCTATCCGTCTCCTCCCTAAACTTTTGTCTGCTTTTCTGATATAATAAAAATAAAAGCCAAGCCACTAGGCATATTATAACACACAATAAAGTAATAATCCACAAGAGGCGTCTCTGGCTCTGAATCCTAATCTGTTTTGCTTCGTTTAAAGACTCCAGTCGCTCTCTTTGAGAATTAGCGGCAGAGATCTCATAAATACTTTCCACAAGAGAATCTCTGGAATTAAAAGCAGACCATAGGCTATGGTACGCCGCTTTAAAATTATCATTGAGGATATATTCACGATGTTTCCAGTAATAGTAATTGTATATTTCTTTATGACCCTTTGGAGGATACCTTTTTATCAGATCGGTGGATTCTTCAGGCCTTCCAAAGCGTCTCAGTAAATAAGCATAAGCGTAAATTTGCGAAATATCAAAAAAGGGGGCTCCTTCTTCAAAAGCGTTGGAAAATAGAGCCATCGCCTTGGAATCGTCAGGTTCTGAAATACTTAACAAGAACATGGCATAGTCTATTCGAGCCCTATCTAACACATTCTTTCCAATAGAATTACTAGAAAGCAGGGATAAAAAGCAACTGTCGGCCTCTGACCATTTTCTTCTTTGTGATAAATTCCCGGCCTTTCTTAACAATTCCCAAGCCTCTTGATCTTTTCTTCCACAAGCCCTGAAACATTCCAAGGATTTATCGATGTAACTGGCGGCCTGCGCATGATCCATGGTCTTTGTGAACGTGTCACCCGTCTTTGAGTATAACACCCCAAGAAGGTTGAGGTCTTTCACTTCGCCGGCCTCCTCCGCCGCTTGGTTGAAAGAAACGATAGCTTGATTGTATTTCCTCCCATTATATTGCTCGGTTCCCAGGTACATATAAGCCTTGAGGCGCTCCTCGGGCGAGCCGTGGCGGCTGTAGTGTTCCACGGCGGGCTGGACGATCCGGGTGTCGGCTGTGTCGATGTAGTTCTTGTCAAGGGCCATGGCATGGAGCAGGGAATACTTCGCCTTGACCGCCTTGCCCCGGAGAGCCGTGGTGTCAATGTCCCTGATGGCCGCGAGGGCGCTGTCCGGCCGCTCGTTGATGTAGGACTCGATGCCGGAGAGCCGGACCATAACCTCCCGTCCCGTACAAGATGCGAGGCCAGTCAGAAGAATAAGGAAGAACAGGGCTTTTCTCATAGTTTCACAGGCGTTTACAAGAGTTATTATCTAAAGACGACAAATCCGCATACAGCGATTAGGAGTAGCGCCAATAGGGCGAAAGACGCCATCGTCGAGACCCTCGCCCCGACACGATAGGATCTGGGATCCATCCTCATGATGATCTCGTGGGATCCGGCCGGAACCACAGCGCCTCGCAAGGTCCAGTCCGCCCGGAATATTTCCAGTCTCTCACCGTTCTCAAGACTCGCCCTCCAACCGAAAGGATAATATATCTCGCTGAACACGACGGCCCGTGGTTTCGAGACGTTGTAGCGGTACCTGAGCTCGTTCGGGGCGTAGGAGACCAACTCGATCCAGTCGTTCTCTCCAGCCGCCGGCGGGATGAAAACATCCTTGAAATCCGGGCCAAGAACGGCGGTACCGCCAAGGTCTGTCTTCCCAATCAGTTCTATCTCCTCGTCCGGAGTGGCGGCGGTCACGGAACCCTTCACGAACCAGGCGTTCCCCATAGCTTGAGGGTTGAGAACAGGCGGCCAGTCGGCGTCCACGATGAAATATTTGGTGTTCAACATGCTGAGGGCCGGAATGGGGCCGAGGTTCTCGTTGAACCCCACGATAGTCTCGTGTTCTTTAATGGTTTTCCGGACGTTTTTGAGTTCCTCGGTGATGTGACGCTCAATCAAATTCTGGTAACGTTGTAACTTGGCCGCGTTGTACCCCCCTATACTCTTATGGAAGTAGCTGTTCCATGAATCGTTGAATATGTCCACTGTGAGGTCCGCCACCCTGAACGATGGGCTTGTGTCACTGAGCAGCGACTTGTCAACCTCCCTCTCCGCGAATTTGTCGTTGAACTCTTTCCATTTGAAGAAATGGCTGTCGTTGAGGTATCTTTTGCCTGTCCCGAACATGTTCACTATGACCAGGGCGCAAATCGCCACGGCCGCGACCCTTCTGAATTTTCCGGCCTTTTCGCCACAAGAGAAGAAGAGAAGAAGGAAAGTGGCCGCTATCAACAGGAAAGACACGAAAGCGTCGTTCCTGAGCATGGTCTTACGGTCTTGGATAAGGGCTTTGGCGTGGATGTCGGACAAGTTAGCGTCCATGGAGGCTTTGAAGTCTCCCGCCAGCCCGGGGAACAGGCTGAATATTAAGCAAATACCTCCGGTAATAGCGAACGCCGCCAACCCCTTTTTCAGGAAAACCTTTTTCTCGACATCGCCTTTCAGAATCTTGTCCAGGGCCACGAAACCCAGCATCGGAATGACAAACTGGAGGATAACGAGTGACATCGACACCGCCCTGAATTTGTTATAGAAAGGCACGTGGCCGTAAAAGAATCTTGTCAGCGGCATCAGGTTGTTCCCGAGAGCGAGACCTATGGACAGCAGCGCCGCGGCCAGCATCCACCACTTGTCTTTCCCCTCGCATATCAGGAGGCCAAGGATGAAAAGGAACAAGCTGATGGCGCCCACATACATGGGTCCGGCCGTGCTTGGCTGCGGCCCCCAGTAAAGAGGCTGCTCCTCGGCCGCCTTCTCTTTGTCCTTGACATCAGACATCCCGATCAGTTTCCTGGTCTCGGAGATTTTGGGCAGTCTCCCCTTTGACGGCCCGCCGTTGAAGTTGGGAATCATCAAGTTGGGAAGTTCCTCCCAACCGTAGGACCAGGCTGTGGTGTATTCTAACGATAACCCCTTTTTGGATTCCCCGGAAAGCTCTGAGCCTCCACGGGTGGCCTGCGAGGTATATTCCCACATCGGGATGAGTTTGCAGGCGTTGGTTGCGAAACCGGCCGCCCCGGCCGCCAACAACAGCCCCGAGGCGATCAGAAACCGCCCCCAAAGCTTCGAGAGCCTCTCTTTTGAGAGACACATCCTTATCGCCAGGCCAGCCACATAGATGGCCGAGATCAATGCGAGATACCACGTGATCTGCACATGGTTGGCCTTGATCTGGAAGGCGAGGGCGAACCCGAACAGGGCCGCCCCCAGGCACACCGCCGGGAGCCATCTCTTCCATCCTTCCGTTCCCTCGTCCAGTGCTTTCTTGTAAGTGAATATCATTGCCGCCAGCACCCACGGGGCATAGGCGATGGCCAGCATTTTGGTGTTATGCCCCGCCTGGATGATCTGCGGGTTATACGAGCAGAAGGTGATCGCCACGGCCCCTCCGACAGCCAGCAACGGTTTGACACCCAACACGATCATTAAAACGAAAGCACCCAACAGCGACAGCAGCAGGGAACTCAGAGGCCGGTGTCCTTTCTGGCTGAAGAACTCGAACAAAGGATGCAGACTGTCTCCCTGGGTGGTACCTGTGATCACGATGGTCGGCGTCCCGCTGAAAGCGGCCCCTGTCCAGGCCGTCCTGTCTTGTGGGTGCTTGGCGTCCCACTCGATGGCCTCATGGCTCATCCCGACATATTTCTCGTAATCGACGGCTCCGACCATCTCCCCGTGGAACACTTGTCTCGGGACGAAGGCTATTGCGATGATGATAAGTGATGCCACGCACGCGGCGTAGGAAGCGATTTGTTTCTTCATGACAGAAGGGTGCTTATTACAAAAATAGCAATATTATGCTTATCTTTGAAAATATGTATGATTCTGATCATATTCTTGAATCTTTGGGAAAACAAATGATGGACGAGGCCGACAGGAAACTGTTGAACATGGCTCTCTCATCTGAAATATCCCAGGCCGGTCTCGACTCCCTTCTGTCCGTCTGGGAGATAGAGAAGGCTCCGATTCACAGCGTCATGCTTATGGCCTATCTGTCGAGGATTCACCCCGAGCTGGAGTTCCCGGAGAAAGTCCGCCCCAGGCTTAAAGGAGTATTGACTTTCAGCAGGTTCCAGACACTCAAGCTCTCTTCACACTTCCATAAGATAGCCGAGGCCCTCAACAAGGCGAACATTCCGTTCATCCTGCTCAAAGGCGGCGCCATGAAGGTTTACCGCCCGGACTTCCCGAGATGGATGTCGGACATCGACGCTCTTGTCCCCGAGGACTGTTTCAAGGCTGCCGTGGACACGGTCGGGAGGCTCGGGTATATTCCCCTGAAATGCGCCCACAGCGTCGATCTGCGGGCTCCCGGAACCAAGGACAACATCGTGGACATCCACCGTTTCATCCAGATGGACACGGGGAAGGAAAGGCTTTACAACAAGGTCCTGGCGGGAAGATCCTTAAAGAAGGAATACTTCTCATCAGAGGTTCTGGTACCCTGCCTTGAGGACATGGTTTTCGTTTCCCTTGTGAACTTCTGGAAGAACATCACCCACAAGACCAGCGAGGGTAGCGTCGTCAGCACGTTCTTCGACATCAGGTACCTGGTTGACAACAAACCCGGATTCAATTGGGAGATTGTGCGCTCGAACGCCCTGCTGACAGGCTCGTCGGAGATGGTTTACCTTGCCGCAAGGCTTCTTGACAGCTTCGTGCCGGGGATTGTACCAGGGCGTTTCCTTGAGGACGAGGTAGCGCCCGGAGCGGTTGACTCCATATTAAAGAGAACCCTTTACCAAAGGGATGTCCTCTGCCCTCTCAGGGACGAGATAGGAGAGTTCAACATCCTTGACGCGATTAAGGCGAGAAAGCCTTTCCGGAAATATATCTCACTCAGAACCAAGTACTTCTTCCTGAAGAGGCGAAAGATTTCCTAAAGCGTAAAAGATGAGCAAACTTGTATCCGTGATAATAACCGTGAAGAACGGTTCCAACTACATAAGGGAGGCTTTGGATTCCATAGTGAGTCAGGGCATGGACATCGAGATCATAGTGGTGGACGACGCCTCCACGGACGACACGGCGCGGATCGCCGGGGAATACGGTTGCAAGGTGCTTTACCACCTTGTCACAAAAGGCCCGGTGGCCGGCAAGAACTCAGGCCTCGCTGTGGCCGGGGGTGAGTACGTGATATTCCTTGACCACGACGACAAGATGCGCCCCGGCGCTCTCTCGGCCCTTTACGAGGCTTTGGATTCCGACCCGGACGCCGCGGCCGTCGAAGCCAAGGTGAAGGATTTCATTTCCTTTGACGCCGGGCCCATGCCTGGCATCCTGATCCGGGAGGAACCTTACCACGGGCTGTTCACCGGGGCCATCCTGATTCGAAGGAGTGTGTTCGATAAGATAGGCCCGTTTTGCGAAAATGTTTACTCCGGTGAGATAATGGAATGGTTCTCCAAGATGGAAAGGAACCATTTGAACGTCAAAAAGATAGACCTTGTTTCTACAGACCGCCGCATCCACCGGACCAACTTCGGCCAGACTAATAAAGCCACCGAGATGAGAGATTACGCCACTACTCTCCGTAATATTCTTAAACAGAAGAAACAGGTATGATAGCCTCCCTGACTCCCGCCCGGGCCGCGAAGTGCCTGACGCTGCTGAAAGAGCATGTGGAAGAGATGTCTCCGGCTCTTTCGGAGACCTTCCTCGACCTCGGCGGCGTCAAGAAGGTCCGCGTCGAGGGGTATCATCCCGCCGCGGGGAAGGCCTCTCTCCGGCAGCTCGGCTTTTGCGCGACTGGGCCTTCGGTGGCTTGTGACGCCACGATTCGTTTCTGGATGGTGGAGCATATCAAAAACTTCCACAAGAGCGTCCTGGGACTTGATTTCGACCTTGAGGAGGGTGATAACTACCTGCTTCTCGCCCGCAGGAACGAGGAAGGTAAACTCGAGATATTCGCGGAGATCGAATACCTTGGCGGAGCCATCAAAGTATGGGACGGGGACGAGTACTATTTCGGGGCCGAAAGGATGGACCAGGAGTCGCTGCTACGTTCCGGCCATCTGTTCGTGAAATGCCTTTACAGGATTCTGGAGACCCCATCAACGGCGATGGCTCATAGCGCATGTATCGGTCTTGACGGCACCGGGGTTCTGATTTGCGCCCGCGGAGGAAAGGGTAAATCCACCCTCGCTGTCTCCTCTATGTTGAGGGGTTTCGAGTACGTCTCCGACGACTACACCATGCTCGAGAAGGACGGGGACAACCTGTTGGCCTCTCCGATATACTCGATAATCACTCTTTCCCCGACAATCTACAACCTTCTGTACGATGAGCTTACCCCGGCCAGGTTCGTAGCGGACAACGCCAAGAAAGACAAATACGTGTTTGACATCTCAGCGTGGAAAGACTCCGTCCGGACAAGGTATCCGGTCAAAGCGTGCCTGTTCCCTGAGATCAGGCCGGACCTGGATCCGGGCGTGTTCCCATGCTCGCTCATAGAGAAAGGGAGGGCGATAACAAACCTCGTCCATTCCACGCAGATGCAGATGATCGATCAGGGGAACTCATTGAACAGCAAGAAGATGATAGGGATGCTCCAAGGTCTGGACTTTTACAGGATCCAGCTCTGCCCGGACATATTCAAAAACGTTGAGACATTGAGAGACTTCATCAAAAAACTGAATACTAATTGACAAATATGAGATACCAACTCAACGAATCCAAGATGTACGCCGACATCTCCGAGGGGATGGCGATAATCATCAACTCAATCACCGGCGCCTATTACGGGATAAACGGTCTCGGCACGGAGATTTTCCAAAGCCTTCTCAACGGGTCCTCCGATGAGGAGGTCCTGGCCGCTTTGACGGCGATTCCAAGCGCTCCGGAAAACGTCGAGGAATTGTACAAGGCGTTTATTGACAAGGTGTTGGATTACGAGATAATAGTGCCCGCCACTGACGGCCAGCCTTGTCCGGCGACCATCATGGAGGCCGTCGCCACCGCCGACGCTTTCGTTCCCGACTGCGCCGAGTACAAGGATGTCCAGGAGCTTCTTTTCGCCGATCCTATCCACGAGGTGGACGCCGAGGAGGGTTGGAAACCCGAGTAGAGACATGCCTTCCATCTCTGTAGTCATTCCTGTTTATAATACCGAAGTCTTCATCGGAAAGACAGTCGGCTCCCTGCTTGCGCAAACTCTTCACGACATTGAGATCGTCTGCGTGAACGATGGTTCCACGGACGGCTCGTTGGGCGTCCTGAAGAGCCTGGCCGGGAAAGACAGCCGCGTCAAAATCGTTGATTTAGAGAGGAATCGGGGCGTCTCCATGGCGAGAAACACGGGAATCGACGCCGCTTCCGGGGAATATGTTTATTTCCTCGACTCGGATGACTGGATCGACCCTGACTATCTTGAGTCGATGCTCTCCAAGGCCAGGGAGACCGGCCTGGACATCGTGGTCAACGCCAACTATGTCAAGGAATATGACGATACCTCCAGGAACAGGAACAGCGGCTCCTTCGGGTTCATCGACAAGGAGGAGGGTTATTACTCCCCTGTCATTCTCCAGAGCTATTACCCGCCAGTTATCTGGACTTGCCTTTATCGGAGGAAGTTCCTATTGGACAATAATATACGTTATCCTGTTGTGAAAGGAGGGGCTGAGGATATCTATTTCACCGGACTGGCCTATATGTTAGTGAAAGAGGTCTTCGTTTTCCGGGGTCCGTTCCACCATTACTACCAGAGGGAAGGCTCCCTTTTCCACCAGAACTCCAACGGGATATACTATCTCGAGAGCTTCAAGCTCTTGTATGACGAGTTGCTCTCAAGGAATATCCCCCTGGACGGGGTGAAACTGTTCTACGCCGGCCCCGTTATCTTCGACACCAAGGAGAAATTCGACTTCACGAGGGAGTTTCTCTCAAGGATAAAACCAGCCGTTCTCGCCGACAAGAAGATGTACACCGGCCACGACCTGATGCTGATCGACGTGGTGACCTCATGTCCCGACTACAAGACCTATCTGTCGAGGCATAACCCCAACATTTCCATTGAGTTCGTGAGGCAGAGCATAAGGGCGAAGGCCCTTGCCGCCCGTTTTAAACCACAGTCTTGAAATAAGCTATAGTCTCTTTCAGACCCTCCTCAAGGGACACTTTCGGCTCCCACCCGAGCCTCTCTTTGGCTAGGGTGATGTCCGGTCTGCGGGTTTTGGGGTCATCCTCCGGCAGCGGGCGGAACTCAATCCGGCTTTTGGAGGCAGTCATAGCGATAATCTTCTCGGCCAGTTCAAGGATCGTGAACTCCCCGGGATTCCCGATATTCACCGGACCCGTGAAATCATCTCCGGAGGCCATCATCCTGATCATCCCGTCCACGAGGTCGGTGATGTATTGGAACGACCTGGTCTGCGACCCGTCCCCATAGATCGTGATAGGTTCGCCCCTCAGGGCTTGGATTATTAGATTGGACACGACCCTACCATCGTTTTTGGCCATTCTTGGACCGTAGGTATTGAATATTCGTATAATCTTGATCCTAACGTTGTGCTGCCTGTAGTAGTCTATGAACAAGGTTTCGGCGCAACGTTTCCCCTCGTCATAACAAGAACGGACGCCGATCGGGTTGACATGGCCCCAATACGGCTCCGGCTGGGGATGGACGGCAGGATCTCCATAGACCTCGCTCGTGGAGGCTTGGAGAATCTTGCATTTCACGCGCTTGGCCAGGCCCAGCATGTAATACGCGCCGAAGAAACTGGTCTTGGTTGTCTGGATCGGGTCAAGTTGGTAGTGGATCGGCGAGGCCGGGCAGGCAAGGTTGTAAATCTCGTCTATCTCGGCCCAGTAAGGCTGGCAGACGTCGTGCCTGACTATCTCGAAATTCGGTTTTCCGATAAGGTGCCAAACATTCTCTTTTCTGCCTGTGTAGAAATTGTCCAGACAAATCACATCATTACCCTCATCCACCAGTCTCTCACAAAGATGCGAGCCTATGAATCCGGCGCCGCCCGTAACTAAGATCCTTTTCATTTGATTGAATATTAATTAGTTCTACCACAGGAAGTTGTTAAACGGATACCTTCCCGCATGAATCTCGGCGACCATTTTGTAAATGTCGCCTCGTAGTTTCTCAATATTTGTCTTGTTGATTGCGGACATGAATATGCAGGGGGTTTTCTCCTGGGCGATCCAGGTGTTTTTCAGCTCCTCGAGGGTGAGGTTGGACTTGTCTTTCGGGGTAAGCGAGAACTCGTCATACTCCTCGTACCGGTAGGCGTCTATCTTATTGAATATCACATAGACAGGCTTGTTCGCAGCCCCTATGTCACGCAGGGTT
Source organism: uncultured Bacteroidia bacterium (assembly GCA_902797035.1). GTDB lineage: Bacteria > Bacteroidota > Bacteroidia > Bacteroidales > UBA932 > Cryptobacteroides. Next base: position 15,233 of record CADBRH010000002.1, read on the forward strand.
TTCTCCACAACTTCCATCTGCTCTTCGAATCCAGGATGGGAGATGTCCACCACGTGAAGCAGGATGTCGGCCTCCCTGACCTCGTCAAGGGTGCTTTTGAAGGCTTCCACGAGCTGGGTGGGAAGTTTCCTGATGAACCCGACTGTGTCGCTAAGCAGGAAAGGCACGTTCTCTATCACCACTTTTCTCACTGTCGTGTCGAGCGTGGCGAACAGTTTGTTCTCAGCGAAAACGTCCGATTTCGCCAGAAGGTTCATGATCGTGCTCTTGCCGACATTCGTGTAACCCACCAGGGAAAGCCGTACCATTGACCCCCTGTTCCCTCTTTGGGTGGCCATCTGACGGTCAACCTTTTTCAACTGCTCTTTAAGCTTGGATATCCTTTCCTTGACGATACGGCGGTCAACCTCTATCTGGGTCTCACCCATTCCCCCTCGGGTTCCCATTCCTCCCCTCTGCCTCTCAAGGTGAGTCCACATTCCGGCGAGACGCGGCAGCATGTAGTTGTACCTCGCCAGCTCGACCTGCATCTTAGCGTACGAGGTCTTTGCCCTTTGGGCGAATATCTCAAGGATCAAGCTGGTCCTGTCTATGACTGCCCCGGTCTTGATCACCTTCTCGATATTACGTTGCTGCATTCCGGTCAGCTCGTCGTCGAAGATGATGTATGAGATCTCGTTAACTTCGCAATAATCAGCGATTTCCTGAAGTTTTCCGCTTCTTATGTAAGTTGATTTCTCTGGCTTGTCCAGCCTCTGGACGAACTTCTTGTCCCCCGTGGCTCCCGCCGTCTCGGCGAGGAACTCGAGCTCGTCAAGGTATTCCATAACCTTGCGTTCGTCGTCCTCCTGGCGGATGATACCGATGAACACCGCTTTTTCTATCTTTTCCTCTTTCCTTGTCATTCTTGCCTTGTCATTCTTTCCTTGTCATTCTGAACGAAGTGAAGAATCTCTTTATTAAAAAAGGCCATCCGGTGGGGACGGCCTTTTTCGCTTTCTTGTCCGTAATTAGCGAAGCTGGAAGATCACTGGGAAGGTGTAGGTCACCTTCACGGCGCGGTCACGCTGCTTACCGGGCTTCCATTTCGGGGAGCTCTGGACAACACGGACAGCCTCTTTGTCAAGGGAGGAATCGACACCGCGGAGAACCTTGACGTTGGTCACGGAACCGTCCTTCTCGACAGTGAACTGAAGAGTGACGCGGCCCTGGACACCGTTCTCCTTGGCGATCTCGGGATAGACGAGCTTGGAGTTAACCCACTTGGAGAACTCGTTGGCGTCTCCTCCGTTGAACGAAGGCTTCTCCTCCACGAGCTGGAACGGAATAGCCTCTTCCTCAACGACTTCCTCCTTAACCTCCTCGACATAGTCCATAATCTCGACTCCGAGATTGGCGTCATCCTCAAGGCTCATGAAGTTGTCCTCCACCTTGATGTCGTCCTCAACGATGTCGATCTGGTCGGACAGAACAGGGATCTGGGGGGCCTCAGGCGGCGGGGGAGGGGTCTCCTGCGTGATGGGAACCATGTCCTCTACCTCGACAACCTCATCGCCCGTGTCGAACATCTGGACCGTCTTTTCCTTCGTCCCGTATGAGAAAGCGCCCCACACGAGAAGAAGAGCGATCACGAGTCCGATCTCCGTGAAGAGAAGTCTCCTGTTCTCAAGATTGGCTTTTTCGGCTTTCTTCTGTTCCATATTAATCGTGTTTAATATTCCTACAATAGGCTTTCAAAGTTAGAAATAATAATTTTCATTTCAAACTTTTAGAATAAATAGTTGTAGATTCGCGTAAACTTTTGCAAACATCGTGCTATGATAAGGTATTTCAACGAAGGGGTCAAGTTCACCTTGAAGGACAAAATGGCCAATAATCGTTGGTTGAAGATGGTGGCCGGCAGCGAGATCCGCTCGATCGGGGACATCAACATCATCTTCTGCTCCGACAATTACATCCTCGATGTGAACCTTCGTTATCTCGGGCACGACTATTTCACCGACATCATCACCTTCGACTATTGCGAGGGTAAGAAGCTTTCAGGCGACATGTTCATTAGCGTTGACAGCGTCCGCGAGAACGCGCTTGAATACGGCGTCGAGTTTGACGACGAGCTTCACCGGGTGATGGTCCATGGTCTTCTCCATCTGATAGGATATGACGACCATACTCCGGAGGAGGAACTTCTCATCCACGAGAAGGAGGACTATTATCTGAGATTAAGGAATATTTACTGAAGATGGAAAGCCGCTATGACATAATTGTCGTCGGCGGAGGCCACGCCGGTTGCGAGGCCGCCGTCGCCGCGGCTACCCTTGGGTGTTCCGTCCTGTTGCTGAACGCCGACCTTCGGAGCTTCGGGAGGATGTCCTGCAACCCGGCGGTCGGCGGGATCGCCAAGGGACAGATCGTCCGCGAGATCGACGCGCTCGGAGGAATGATGGGTCTGGTCACTGACGCTACCACCCTTCAATTCCGTATGCTGAACCGTTCGAAGGGTCCAGCCATGTGGAGCCCTAGGGCGCAGTGCGACAAACAGGCCTTTTCGCTGAGATGGCGCAAGATTCTCGAAACTCATTGTAAATTAGATATTTACGCCGATTTTGCGGACTTATTCGTCCTTGAGAATTCAAAAATCACGGGCGTTCGTACAACCACCGGGGCTTTTTTCAAGTCTCAAGCGGTTATTTTGACGGCCGGAACCTTTCTTGGAGGAAAACTTTTCATCGGACGGACTACTTTCGAAGGCGGCAGGATCGGCGAGCTCGCCTCCCATGGTCTGACCGAGCAATTGGTCTCTCTCGGGATAAAGACTGGAAGAATGAAGACCGGCACTCCTCCCCGGATTGACATCTCTTCTGTTGACACCTCGAGACTCCTCCTTCAGCTCGGTGATCCAGAGCCGGAAAGGTTCTCCTATCTTGACATTCCTTCATCGGTTCAAGGCGGGTCTCCCCAGATGCCTTGCTATATCCTTCACACTAACCCTAAGGTTCATGACATCCTCCGGGACGGTTTCAAGGACTCTCCCCTGCTAAACGGACTCATCACTGGCAAAGGCCCCAGATATTGCCCAAGCATCGAGGACAAGCTGAGAGTCTTCCCCGACAACGACTCCCATCAACTTTTCCTGGAGCCGGAAGGCAGGGACACTAACGAGTATTATCTCCAGGGATTCTCTTCCTCGCTGCCGCTTCAAACACAGCTCGACGCTCTCCGCGCCATCGAGGGGCTAGAGTCGGTCAGGATATTCAAACCGGCTTACGCTGTTGAATATGATTATTTTGATCCCACACAGTTGAAGGCGACCCTTGAGTCGAGGGAGATCGGGAATCTTTATTTCGCCGGTCAGGTGAACGGTACCACGGGATACGAGGAGGCCGCGGCACAGGGCATCATGGCTGGCATCAACGCGGCTTTGAAAGTACAAGGAAGGGAGCCTTTCATCCTGAATAGGGATGAGTCTTACATCGGGGTTCTGATCGACGACTTGATCACCAAGGGTGTGGATGAGCCGTACAGGATGTTCACCTCCAGAGCTGAGTATAGGATCCTGTTGAGGCAGGATAACGCCGATTTCAGACTGACCGAAAAGTCGTGGAAATTGGGACTCGCTTCAGAAAAGCGTTACACGATTATGGCCTCCAAGCGCTCTGAGACGGACATTTTAAAAGAAAAGTGTTACACTTTCAAATTACGGCACGATATTGTGAACCCCTATCTCGAGTCTTGCGGATCCACCCCTTTGACTGATTCCAAGAAGTTATTCGAGTTGGCCTCAAGGCCGGAGGTGAAACTTTCGGAGCTGCTGAAATTTGTTCCACGTGGAACAAATTTCCCTAAAGAGGTTGTGGAATCTGTGGAGATTGAGTTGAAATATAAAGGCTATATCGACCGCGAGCGGGCGGTGGCGGAAAAGATCGCTCGTCTTGAGAACTTGAAAATCCCGGAAGGGTTCGATTTCGACAGTCTCACCGGTCTCTCGATAGAATGTCGTCAGAAATTCAACAGATACCAGCCTCGCACGATAGCCCAGGCGTCACGCATCTCAGGCGTCTCCCCTTCCGACATCTCGATTCTTCTTGTTTATTTCGGCCGGTAAATCAAGCTACATCATCTGCAGCGCCGACTTAATGATCTGCTCGACCTTAGCGTTCGGATTAGCCTTCAGAATGGCCTGAATGGCCTTGTTCACGGCAGGTTTGGCGAACCCGAGCGTCACCAACGCCCTTGAAGCCTCCTCCACGATCTCGTTCCTCGCCGCTCCCCCGAACAACTCGGAAGAATCGGCTCCCTCGCCCTTGACCACCTTGTCTTTCAGCTCTATGATCAGCCTTTGGGCGCTCTTCACGCCTATACCCTTGACGCTCTTGATCCTGGCCACGTCCTCTGACAAGATCGCTTGCCGTATCTCCTCGGAAGATAGTGACGAGAGCATCATTCTGGCGGACGCGACGCCTATTCCCGAGACACTGATCAGCAATTCGAAAAGTTCCCTCTCATCCTTCGTGGCGAACCCGAAATACTCTTCCATATCCTCCCGCAGGTAGTGGAAAATATAAACCTTGGCCTCTTTTTTCTCATGGAGGGCCTGGTAAGTCTGCAAAGAGATAAGGATGCTGTATCCTATCCCGCCGCACTCGAGCGTCAGCTCGGCGGGCGACAAATCCACGATGGTTCCTTTAATATAGTCAATCATACACTCGGATTTCTTTTCAAATATACGAAAGGATTTTGTTATTTTTGTAAGTTAAGACAATATAGTCCAGATGAGAATTCAGGAGATCAGAAATATGTTTCCGGCACTTTCGGCGAGCGTTTACGGAAGACCTTTGGTCTATCTCGACAACGCCGCCACAAGCCAGAGGCTAGATGGTGTGGTGAAGAAGATGGATGACCTTGCCCTATGGACAAACGCCAACATCCACAGGGCCGTCCATAAGCTTGCCGCAGATGCCACCGAGGAATACGAGAGTACCCGAGACGCGGTCAGGGACTTTATCGGCGCGGAGTCTCGTGAGGAGATCGTATTTACCTCTGGCACAACGGATTCCATTAATCTTGCGGCGTTCTCTCTCGGTGAGACATTTGTCGGTGAGGGGGATGAGATAATCGTCACGGAAGAGGAGCATCACTCCAATATAGTCCCGTGGCAAATGCTTTGCCTCAGAAAGGGCGCGACCCTTAAAGTTCTCGGAGTGGATGATGACGGCCACTTGAAGATTGGCGATCTGGAGTCCCTGATCACGGATAGAACGAGGCTTGTGGCGGTGGCGCACATCTCCAATGTCCTCGGTATTGTGAATCCCGTAAAAGAGATTGTGAGTATTTGTCACTCAAAGGGTTGTCCTGTGTTGATAGACGGCGCCCAGGGCATCGTGCACGAGACCGTGGACGTCCGTGACCTGGACTGTGATTTCTACGCCTTATCCGGACATAAGATTTACGCCGCGACCGGGACCGGGGTGCTGTACGGGAAAAAGAAATGGCTGGACCGGATGGTTCCTTATCAGGGAGGCGGTGAGATGATCTCTACTGTAAGTTTCTCCGGAACCACTTACGCTCCTCTTCCCGGAAAATTCGAGGCCGGGACAAGGAATATCAACGCCATTCCGACTTTAAAGCCGGCGCTTGAATTTCTTAAACTATTAAGGGATAAGGAATTACAAGAGGAGATCACCGGAGTGAGGGACTATTTGGGTTCAGCGCTTCAACAGCTCGGAAAGGTCCGGTTATTCGGGGTTCCACGTGGAACAGAGACCAAAATCCCGCTATTCTCGTTCACTGTCGATGGTGCTCACCACGAGGATCTGGCCCTGATTCTTGACAAGATGGGGATAGCTGTCCGATCTGGTCAAATGTGCGCCGAGCCGCTTATGGACCGTTACGGGGTGACCGGTATGACGCGTGTGTCCCTGGCTCCATACAACACATTGGAGGAGGCGGAATATTTCGTAAACTCCCTTGGCAAGGCTATTTCCATGTTAATTTAAACAATTTGATAATGAGCACGTTGGAAGAAGCGAAGAAGGCTGTTGTCGAAGAGTTTTCCATGTATGACGAGTGGCTCGACAAGTACGAGTACCTTATCGAGCTCGGGAAAAACCTTGAGCCTTATCCCGAGGAGGATAAGACTGAGGATAAGCTGATCAAGGGCTGCCAGTCTAGGGTCTGGCTGGACTCCAGGTTCGAGGACGGGAAGATATTCTTCAAGGCTGACAGCGACGCCATTATCACTAAAGGGATCATTTCCCTCCTTATCGGGGTGTACTCCGGGCGGACTCCGGAAGAGATCGCCGGGGATGACTTCGGCTTCATTAACGAGATCGGTCTGAAGGAGAATCTTTCTCCGACAAGGGCGAACGGTCTCGTCTCCATGATCGAGAAAATCAAGGAGCTGGCGAAAGAGAAGTCCGCCGCCGACGTGCTGACCGCCGAGGACGCCAAGGCTCTCGCCCCTTTGTACGATAATGTCGTGCTTGCCTTGAAGCAGGTTTATGATCCCGAGATTCCTGTCAACGTCTATGACCTAGGGCTTATTTATGAGTTGATTATCAACAAGAAGCATGAGGCTTTCATCAAGATGACATTCACCGCCCCGACTTGCCCTATGGCCGACGAGGTGCTCTCTGAGGTTAAAAAGAGTGTCTCTGATGTTCCCGGGATCACGGCGTGTGAGGTGGAGTTGACCTTTGATCCGCCGTGGGACCAGTCCATGCTCTCCGATGAGGCCCGGATCGATCTCGGGATGGATTGACACGAAAGCGTTTGATATTGACTTAATAACACTAACAATAACCGCCATGAAAAGAATAATGATCATGCTGGCCCTGCTCGCGGCGTTGGCTGTCGGATGCCGGACCGGGAATAAATTGACCGACACGGACGAAGTCATCAACCTGATCATGGAGACGGATATCGGCAACGATGTAGATGACGCCCTCGCCATGGATCTGCTTTATAAATACGCCGACGCGGGCAAGATCAACCTTCTCGGGGTTTGCGTCAACAAGGAGGGCCCTGCTCCGGGCGAGTTCGTGGATATCCTCAACACATGGTACGGGCATCCGGATGTCCCGATCGGGATAATCAGGGATGGCGCCGACTGCGAGACCGACGCGATCAATTACGCCAAGGCTGTGGTGATGATGAATGACGAGGCCGGACAGCCCGCTTTCGCCAGGACTATCAAGGAATATGAAACCCTCCCCGAGGCCCCTGTCCTATATAGGAAACTCCTATCTGAAGCCGCTGACAATTCGGTTGTTATAGCGTCTGTCGGCTTCTCGACCAATCTCATAAGACTTCTTGGGACAGGTCCCGACAGTTATTCCGACCTGGACGGTAAAGACCTTGTCGCCAAAAAGGTCAAACTTCTGGTGACCATGGCTGGAGATTTCGAGAATCCGGATATTCATGAGTACAATGTCGTCAAGGATATTCCCGCCGCCAAAGTGATTTTCGAGGAGTGGCCCACGCCTGTCGTGACCTCGCCTTTCGAGGTAGGGTGCCAGATAAAATACCCAGCCACCAGCATAGAGAACGACTTCGGTTGGGCGGGCCTCCATCCTGTCGTGGAGGCCTACAAGGCGTACATGCCCATGCCTTACGACCGAGAGACCTGGGATCCCACCGCCGTGCTTTACGCGGTGGAGGGAGGCTCATGGTTCACGGTATCGGAGCCAGGAAAGATCACCGTCTCAGACGAGGGATCGACGTTCTTCACCCCCGATCCGGCCGGCACGAGGAGGTATCTCTCCGTGACCCCCGACCAGGCGGAGGCCGTCAAGGCTCATTTCATCGAGGTTATCACATCCGCTCCAGCAAACAGGAAATAATTGGCAATCAGTCATGAAAAGCAAGATTCTAGTTATTGGCAGCACCAATACCGACATGACCGCTTTCTGCGGTAAGATGCCAGCGCCCGGGGAGACTGTTCTCGGGAATGATTTCGTGATGGGGCCAGGAGGCAAGGGGGCCAACCAGGCTGTGGCGGCCAAGCGCCTTGGCGGCGACGTGAGATTCGTCTGCAAGGTCGGTGAGGACATATTCGGAGAGAACACGATCCGCCATTTCAAGGAGGAGGGGTTGGACACCTCCGGAGTGATGTTCTCGGGAAAACCGTCCGGAGTGGCGTTGATCACGGTGGATGAGAGCGCCGAGAATTGCATTGTGGTGGCGTCAGGGGCGAATAACGACTACACGGAAGAGGACATCCGCTCGATCAGGGGATTCATCGACGAGAGCGACATCCTTCTGATGCAGTTGGAGATTCCGGTCCCGGCCGTCGTGGAGGCCGCCAGAATAGGCCACGAGGCCGGAAAGATGGTGGTTTTGAACCCGGCACCGGCCATTGACTTGCCCGAGGAGATATTCAAGCATATCTCGCTGTTCATTCCTAACGAGAACGAGCTCGAGAAGTATTCCGGGGTGAAAGTTTTTGATGCCCCTTCCGCCGCCAAGGCCGCCAAGGCCTTGATGGACAAGGGTGTAGGCGATATTATCGTCACCATGGGAAGCAAAGGCTCGCTGATCTGCCAGGGAGATGACGCTTCTTTCGTGCCCGCCAGGAAGGTCGAGGCCGTTGACACCACCGGAGCGGGAGACTGTTATTGCGGAGCCCTTTGCGTGGCTCTTTCCGAGGGGCTGGGCCTTAAGGCGGCCGCGGAGTTCGCCACCAAGGCGGCCGCCTTGTCAGTTCAGCGTCAAGGCGCGCAGAACGCCATGCCGCGCAGAGAAGAAATCTAAAGGTAAAAATATGAGAACAAATAGTTTAGCCAGATTTTTGGCGGTCTTTTCCGCCATTCTTCTGGTGATTCCGTCGTCGTTCGCGGCGTCCATCATACTCACAAGCGACCAGCAGCTCAGGGATCTTCAGGATCCCGACAAGAGAATTGACATGTCAACAGGATACACTCCTGTCCACAGGACGCTCAGGGAGGTGTGCGAGGAAGGAAAAAGGCGCGGGGACAAGACCTTGACCATCGCTTTCGACGAGTTTTTCCGCCAGTACCGTCCCCAGGCCGGAACCGACAGGAAACTGACCCCCGACATGGATGAGTATGTCGAGATGATAGGCCACATCGGTGACTTCGCCAAGAAATACGGCATGGGCCTTTGCCTGTCGCTGATGAGTCCTCTCGAGCTCGGTCCAGCGTTCAAGAACTACACGGGAGGCGACGCCGGCCGCTGGTTAAGTTACGAGGTGGGCTTCCGCAATCCGGAGACCGGGACTTTCAGCCTCGACATCTGGCAGCAGCTCACCTGGACCAACAACAAGGGCAAGATTCATCTCCAAAGGAAGGGTGTCAAGGCTTACGCGTTCAAACAGAAGGTTTTAGGTGGTTCTCATTTCATAGCTGTGAACCCTGATGACATCGTCGAGATCCCGGATGTCAGCTTCGACGAGGGAGACATTGTCGAGGGTGGCGGAAACGGCGACTATGGCATCAAGAACTCCCCCGAGGACATGATATTCCCGGTAAAGCGCCTTAGAGTCTATTCAAAGGGAGGACAGAAGGAGCTTGAGGGGATGGACAGGGTGCTTGTGCTGGTTGAATATGAAACCCCCGAGATGGACTATTTCAGTCCCAAGGCGGATCAGTTCCTCAAGGATCTCCTTGACAAATACAAAAAGCGCGGGATCGTCCTCAACGAGTTCTATTCCGACGAGATGCACATCCAGCAGGATTGGATATATTTCTCGCACCAGGAGAACGGCCAACTCAATTTCCGTTACCTTACCGAGTCATTCTCAAAGAAATACAAGGAGAGGTTCGGCCAGGCTCTGAACGACAAGTATATGCTTTATTTCGCCTACGGGGCTCCGTGGTTCGACAACACGGTGGACGCCGTGAGGAATGTCCAGTATGTGTTGGGGGAAACGCCAGAGGATATTCACAGGACTTTCCTGCTCCGTGACCGCTACTACAAGATGCTGAATTGGGACGTCGTGGACCTGTTCAAGGACGGTAAGGCGTACGCCGAGAGTCTGTACGGTCACGAGTTCCGCACCGGGGCCCACGCCTCCTGGGCGGAGAGCCCCACCATTGACCATTGGGACACCGAGAAACTCCACGAGAACGCCTATAAGTACGAATATACCTCCAACTATGTTTGGGGAAACACCGTCCATCAGGCCTCGGCCGCCTGCTACGACTATTTCAAGTGGGGAGAGTACCTTGAGCCCACCGGCAACGACTTCGCCGAGTGCGGCTGGGGAGACCGTGATTACTACGGCGCCGCGATGGGAACATCTATTGGGGTGATTAACCGTTTCCCGAACGCCTACGCCGCCGCATGGGGTTTCCCGGCGGACGCCAACGCTTGGAAAAACACTCTCAATGAGGCCTACGGGGCCTCTCCAGGAGCCCAGATGTCACTGTTGACGGACAGGGTCCATAGGGATGTCGAGGTATTGATGATCTACCCCATGAATCTTGTGGCCGTGGAGGAGCGTTTCGGAAGTTGGATGACCCAGTACGGATATTCCAATTACCTGACTTCCGAGAA
>CADBRH010000003.1 GCA_902797035.1 uncultured Bacteroidia bacterium
ATTCATATCAACGTAACGTATTAAGAATCAACGACTTCCAACGACCGACGCAAAAGGGTAACGATTTGGCAACGCTTCCCTCCGCCAATCCTCCGACCGCCACCACGAATATCGGCCTCCCAGCACGCTGGAAGGCCGATAATCAAAAATAATCCAGGTAACGATTTGGAAACGGACCCGACTCTTGAACCATATTCAGGGAAGGTCATTGCGCCACAGACAATGTATAAATGAAGGCGTATAACATGCCGATTCCATCACCAGATAGAATGAATCGGCGGATTATGAAAATTTATTTTGCCGATTCGCATATAATCAGTATCTTTACGGCAACTTATAATCAATCTAGAAATGAGAATCATCGGCAGAAAACGCGAGCGAGACGAGTTACTGTCAAGGTATCATAGCGACAGTTCTGAGTTTGTGGCTATCTACGGACGCAGGCGCATCGGAAAGACCTATCTGGTAAACAGTACATTCAACGAGCGGTACGCTTTCAAGCACACGGGGCTGTCGCCATACGAGGATGGCAGGAAGGTAAGCATGGCGGACCAACTGCTGTCCTTCTACTACTCCCTACTTCGATATGGCTTAAATGAGGATATTCCTGTCCCTAAGAACTGGCAGGAGGCGTTCTTCAGGCTGGAGCGATTATTGACGGCCAAAGCAGACGGGGGCAAAATGGTCGTGTTCATAGACGAGCTGCCGTGGATGGACACTCCGCGCTCGAAGTTCGTCTCGGCCTTTGAGGGGTTTTATAACAACTGGGCAAGCGCCCGGAACGACATCCTCCTCATCATCTGCGGATCCTCCAGCTCATGGATATTGAAAAACATTATCAATAACCAGGGCGGGCTTTACGACAGGCTAACCTGCCAAATGAAACTGCTCCCCTTCACCTTGCGGGAGACTGAGGAATATTTCCGGAGCAAGGGGGTGAATATGGAACGCTACGATATAGTCAGGGCATATATGGCCTTCGGTGGGGTCCCGTATTATCTCGGGTATATAAAGCCGGGGTTGAGTGTCGAGCAGAATATCGACGACGCGATATTCCGGGAGAACTCGTCACTTGGCGGCGAATTCAAGCGCCTGTTCAACACGTTGTTCTCCAACTCGGACAAGTATATTCAGATTGTACGGTTCCTTGTCAAGCGGAACTATGGCTACACACGGGAGGAGATCGCCGAAGCGACTGGAATATCGGCGGGTGGAGGGTTGTCAGACTATCTCTCAAAACTTGCCGAGGCGGACTTCGTGGAGCAATACCGGCCGGCCATGTCTGTCACCAAGGAGGATTACTACCGGTTGAAAGACTGCTTCTGCATCTTCTGGCTCCGCTTCAAAGAAGGCAAGCCCGGAGCCGACCCTCGTTTCTGGCAGAACAATTTCACGTCGGCCAGGACGGTCAGCTGGCAAGGGATAGCGTTCGAGCAGATTTGTCTCTCGCACATTGAGAGCATCAGGAAGGTTTTGGGGATAAGCGGGATAAACACCGTCACCTCAAAGATGATCATCCCGTCAGGTAAACCTGGCGACGGCGGTCAAATCGACCTGGTGATCGAGCGCGCCGACCGGAATGTCAATCTCTGCGAGATGAAGTTCTACTCTTCCGAAGTGTCTCTTGACCAGAAGGAGAACCTCAAATTGAGAGACCGGAGGGAGTCATTCAAGGAGAGGTACAAGGTCAAAGGTCAGGTTTTCCTCACACTGGTCACCACTTTCGGCCTCAAATATGGGACATGGTCAGGAGTCTATCAGCAGACCCTGACATTGGAAGACTTGTTCCAATGACATCCCCAACCCCTTGGTGGGCAGTTCCTCAAGCTGTACCGTTTGCGGTCAACCCTCGTTCCCCGAGTGTCAAATCCCCGGCGGGGCGGGCCCGACATAGACATAGACAATGTGCGGAAGGACCGGACGCCACGCCTAGCTGAAGATATAGAATGATTAAGCTGAATTACCCGGCCGGCGAATATGCTCTCTTGTTAACCCCCAAGGAGGTCAGGCCGAGATCACTCAGGATGTACGGCGACGTGATAGGCTTGTTGTCGAAACGGAGGAAGTCGTGCACCTCTTGTTGGCGGCTGCCTGGCCTGTGGCGGCCAAAATGCTGTATCTCAGAGTGTATAATAAAGATATCCCCTTGATATTCAAGGGGATATCCAAAGTGAAATAACTGATTTACTGTCGATTATCCGCCACGGGATTTAACAGCCAATGGCTATTATCTCCTGACATGGTTGTAATCGTCTTTCACGAACCTCGGTGGAACGTCGGGAGGGAAGTACTCGTACTCCTCAGGGTCATGGGGATAGATGTAGTAATATCTATCACTTCGATCAGGATCGCCTGAGCGTGTCCATGGCTCGTCCCGTAGTGGATCGACAGTCACGTCGCGTTCCAGCCAGTAGTTGTGGTTGAACGAGTCGAGGTCACCGGACAGGGTCATAACCCTCTTGGCTAACAGATATCTGCTCCATGCGTTGAAGTACCGTCGATTGTCTATCATTCCGCTCACAATTTCACTTCGCCACGCGCCGAAAATATGGGTCCACCCGCCTTGATACACTCCTATTCGTGAGTACCTTGAATCCCGCTCCATTAGCTCGGCTTTCTTGTCAAGGAACTCGTCCCAAGGAGTCTGTCCGTAAGAGGCCGAAATGTTGAGGCCTAAAGAAACCGCCTTGGAGTGCCACTCATTGATGGTTGACGCTGAGGCCGTCGTGTTCGGCGGGCTGTACCAGTACTCATCCATCAGTCTGCCGAAGGCGTGCCCGAACTCGTGAATCACGAGGTTACGCCAGTCGCCAGGAGACCAGCGAATAACGTCATAATCAGCGTTAGTTATTTTTCGTGTTCCCCCGTTAGGATTCGACTCGCTCGCTGGCATAACCTTAGGGTAGCTCCATATTATTGGCTCGCCATTGGAACACCAAGATACCATGCAGTAGCTCTTGCCGTAATCATTTACAAACCAGGTAACTCCTGCATAACGTGAGTCGTTGACAAGAATGATAATAGGCACCTCGTCAACCGTGTGGATACCAGAGACGATGTCTGGGCAATTAGAACTTACGAAATCGTACAACACATCTTGGTCTGCAATCATGTCATTGTACGAACTCGCTCCCCACCTGGTCTTGAAATAGTTGTCAACTAGAGTAACATCGTTCCCATTCCCGTCAGTCACACCTGCCCCGGACTCGTTGGATGGCACCTTAAGTATCCAGGCGTTGAAACGTTCCTTATATGTTTTGAATGGTTCAGTATCAAAGATAGATTCCAGTGCCATCCTGGCTAGTCTATCGAATGCGGGAAGTTCGTCAAGAGTAAACCCATCTGGAACCACTACGATGGATACGGGTTTAGTTCCTTCACTCGCTGACATATACTTCACGGGATTCGTGGACACAGGACTAGCTCCTGTAAATGAGTCTCCCAGATTGATGGTGCCGATATCGATAATCTCACCGCGTGAAAATGAGAAAGATTGTGTGGAACGAACGGTCGTGAATTCTCCGTTACCGTTTGAAAACTCCATCTCAAATCCGTGTAAATCCGTCGGCCAAAGAGCGATGTGGTACTCCTCGCCCGCCACGAAGTTTCCAGACAGTGTCACAGAAAAGCTTATCACGTCGCCGGATATCTTGTAAGGGTGGAATTCGGGGGAACCACCGACATTGTAGATTATGGCGTCTCCGGCAATCTGGGTCTGTGCTATGAGACGGATTTTCCTGACCTGCGAGATAACCTCACCTCCAAGACGGAATCGGAGAAGCGTCGGGAGATTCCGGAAAACAACAGACATCCCATCCGTGAAAGTATCTACGTACGCGAAAGCAAGTTCCGAGCCCGCTGCCACACCGCCCTGAACAGCTGTCTGTCTCGCAGGAACTTCCAGCCCGAATATACGCTCGTTTGTCAATTTGTTTGTTTCACGGTACTTTTTGTATCCTGGAGCAAAAAATATATAGCTGGATCCTCCGAGAATATCCGCTTCTGTGGTGAATGTCGCGCTGGTGCGTCCGCCCTCTTCGGTAACAAGTTCAGCGTAATATAATTTGCCTTCTTTCAGGAACTGAACCTTAATCTTGTCTCCCGGCTCCCATACTACCTCGGCTCCATCTTCGTCCGGGTCAATCATGATGCGGGTACCTGCCCCGGTCCTGTTCGATTCCGAAGAAGAGGTTACGGACAAACTTAAGAAGCGATTGCCCCTAGGAGCTGGCATCTCGTCCGAGTGGTCAGATGAAAGCCTTGAGAGGGACTTGTCACGGGTATCGCTCACATTAACACACTCGGGAAGTGGCCCTTCCCACTTCGAGCATGAAGTGAGTATAAGGGCCACAATCAGAATGTACAACAGGTTTGAACGCATGGATGAAAGGTCTTATTCAAACTCGGGATTGTCCTGGATCACTGTGTAGCGACCGATGGAAAATGGAGCTGGCGCTCCTGCCGAAGAATACTCAATCATATCTAGTTCTTTATGTATAAAATCCTCAGTATTAGGCTGTTCCGTCTCTTCGTATGGAAGGACAGCCATTGCCATGGGGTCACCATAATAATGAACTAGAAAACCGTAATAACGTAGTTGAGGATCCAAATATACCACATCAGTATTATTTCTATATGTAATAGACGAAAGATAGCTCACTCCATTCGACCCTTCCAGCAATACCAGTTCTCCATTGTTCGCTCTACAAGGTGTGAACAAATATCGAAATGCGGTTGTCATGCTGGCGTCTATGAATACAGATAAACCGTCATTATCAATGCTTTGTATAGGATTGTATTGAGGACCAGTGATTTCTACACCTATAATTTGCGGATCATAATTTCGATAATAGTTATAATGAAAGGTTGCTCTAATTGGTGGCAACACATAACCTGAAGGGCAAGGGTCATATATTGTCTTTTTGGTAGCGTAATAATGAGGATTATTTATAGATAATACTCTTGGATCAGTGGTAGAATATGTTCCATATATCTTTTCTTCAAATTGTAATGCATTATGGATATTGGGAAAGAGTTGATTCAGGACACGATTACCAGAAGTGCCAGTACCATTTGGATGACCGATAAAGAATCCCGGATTCGCGATAGAAGAAGAAACTGAAACCGGGCCGTTTAAATGTTGTAAGGCCGGATTCTTTCCGTACCAGACAGCCTCCCCCAAACCAATCCCGCTCCCAGGCCATAAAGCAACGGAACGAAGTCCTGAGAAGAACGGCTGGCTACGATTCAATATGGACTCGTCTTGCCCATCGGTTTGAGTTACCTTCATCACTGTCATACTGCCGCTGACGGGTTGTCTCAGTTTGACCCAGACCTCATTCACCGGGTAGTCTTTAGTGACGGTCGTACCGTATATGGTGTAACCTAAATATCTTGTTGAATGTCGATAAGGAAACTCGAAGTTCAGATAGTGAGTCGGATCATTTTCATGTCCATTGCCATGATAATTGAGAATCATAGTCGAATGTGCAGGTGATCCTCCTGTCGATGCGTTGTAACCCGGATAGTTTTTGGGAATATAGTCGGTGACCCAGATATGGTAGCTCCACATGATGGTTCCGCTGGCGTCCTTAACCGCGATCACAGCGTTGCCCTGGCGGGGCTCGTTTCTGACGTTACCGGCGGCGTCCTTGTAGATATACTGTCCCTCACGGACTGTAGGCACA
>CADBRH010000004.1 GCA_902797035.1 uncultured Bacteroidia bacterium
GTGGTCTCCTATTCAAATGGTTCGCCTACCAGCGGCCCCGGCATCCTCATCCGTGGACAAGGTTCCCGTAACGGTGACTCCGTCCTGTGGGTTGTCGACGGTGTCCCTGGCGGCCCCATCACTTCCATGAACGATGTCGAGAGCATTGTCGTCCTGAAGGACGCCGCCTCCGCCGCTGTTTACGGTGCCACTTCCGGCGCCGGCGGTGTTATCATCGTCACCACCAAGAAAGCCAAGAAGGGTATCCATGTCGAGTATGACCTCCTCACCGGTATCCGTCACGCCGGCAACCTTCCCGAGCCTCTGACGGCCGAGGAAGAAATTGAGGTCAAGAAACTCTCCTATGCCAACGCCGGGCTTACCCTTCCCGCCGGTTGGGATCCCGCGGTGAACCCCTGGATCGCCACGACCCGCACCAACTGGATGGATGAGATTTATCGTGATCCTCTTTACCAGCGTCACGATGTTGTCCTTAACTACGGTACCGACCAGCTCAAGAGCCGCCTGAGTTTCAACTACAGCGATAATCCCGGTGTTCTTGTCGGAACTTTCGCTAATAATTACGGTATTCGCTACAACGGTGAGTACCAGATGAACAAGTGGGTTAAGATCACCGAGAACCTGCACTTCAATACCGGCAGGAGCCGCGGCACCGATACAGGATCCGAACACACGGGCACAATCCTGTCGGCCCTGTATATGCCGCCGTCCGCCGAGGCCTACGCTACCTCAGGTCCCTACGCCGGCATCTTCGGAGGCTCCACGACCGAGGATCCCGATTACATCGCCAAGTACGGCAACTGGGCCGGTCTGCACGGTGATGTCGTGAACCCCCTGCGTTCCCTGCTCGCTGCCACCCAGTTCGGCCAGAACCTGAATGTATGGACCACCACGGGCCTGGAGATCGCCAACATCGTCAAGGGTCTCAAGTTCCTTGATCAGTTCTCCTATAACCTTGGTTCCGGCTATGGCAAGTCATTCGAGCCCCGTCGTCCCGAGGTCGGAAAGCGCTCGATGACGAACTCTGCATCCGAGTCCGCTTCCACATCCAATTCCTGGAGGAACGAAGCCACCCTCACCTACGACCGAACCTTCGGCAAGCATACTGTGGGAGCCCTAGGCGCTGTCACATTCAACAAGCAGTGGAGCAGGGGAATGAGCATCAGTTCCGGTAACTACGACATCGAGAACGAGTCAATGCAGTACCTTGCTTTCTCCGATCCCGCCAATATCAGTGTCAGCGATTACTTCAGTGGCCCGGACGCCAACGTCGCGTTCGTCGCGAGGGGATCCTACAGCTTTGACGACCGTTACTTCGTGACCGCCTCCTGGCGCCGTGACTACGCCGGACGTCTTCCTAACGCCCACAACTATGGCGACTTCCCCGCTGTCACAGGCGCTTGGAAGCTCTCCAGCGAGCCTTTCTTCCCGAAGAACGACAACATCACCCTCTTCAAGATCAGGGCTTCCTGGGGTCGTGTCGGTAACCTCGGTTCCATCGGTTGGAACTACAAGTCCCCGGCCCTCTCCGACCAGGGCGACCACGATGACGGCTCAATCGCCGGCCGTGAGATCCGCCGCAAGCAGGGAACCACCTGGGCCCTTACAACGGCTCTCAACCAGGAGCTGACTTGGGAGACTTCTGAGACTCTGGACGCCGGTCTTGACATCGACATGTTCGGTGACCGTCTCTCCATGTCCCTCGACCTCTATAACAAGAGGACATTCAACCTGATCCAGGACCAGCCTATGGGATGGCCTGTGACCATCGGTATCAACCCCAAGAAAGTCAACCTCGGTGAGATCAACAACCGCGGTATCGAGTTCATCGCTACCTGGAGGGACAAGATTTCCCCTGACTTCAATTACTATGTGACCGGGAACATCGCCTACAACAGGAATAGGGTCATTTCCACCGGCATCACTGATGAGGATGGCAACGCCGCCCCCTGGGTCGGTGGCGGAAACTATGGTCTCGTGACCACCGCCATCTACCGTAGCGAGGAGGGCCAGCCTCTGAACTCCTTCTACATGATTCCTTGGGACGGGATATTCCAGAGCGAAGAGGACATCTATGACCACCAGAAGGACGGCAAGCTGATCCAGCCCGCCGCCCGCCCCGGTGACCTTCGTTTCGTTGACACCAACGACGACGGCAAGATCGATGTGAACGACCGCGTCTATTGCGGTGACCCCGCCCCGAAGTACACCTTCGCCCTCTCCGGCGGATTCACCTGGAAGAACTTCAACTTCGACATGATGCTGCAGGGCGTCGCCGGCAACAAGATCGCCTACATGGCCAAGCAGCTCATCCTCACCGATGTCTACGGCACATTCTCACGCAGCCGCGGCATTCTGGACGCCTGGAGCCCGGACAACCGCGCCTCCAACATCCCGATCATCTCCAACAATGACCCGAACCAGAACATGGCCACGCCTTCATCCTGGTACCTTGAGGACGGATCATATCTCCGAATCAAGAACGTCACTGTCGGCTATGACCTTACCAAGGCCATGCAAAGGATCCCTCACTTCGCTGAGAGAGGCAGCTCTTGCAACATCTACTTCACCGCTGAGAACCTGTTCACCTTCACCAAGTATTCCGGAATGGATCCTGAGGTCGGCGGTTATGACACTCTTACCTATCCTGTTTCCAAGGTGTTCGCATTTGGTCTGAAACTTTACTACTAATTAGACGTGAATATGAAAAAGTATATAGCTATTGCCATTGCGGCGGTTTGCGCTTTCAGCCTCGCGTCCTGCGACAAGTTCCTGGACTACTCGCCTCAGGGCAAACCCACGGTTGACAACTACTTCCTCAATGACGACCAGGCCAACAACGCCATCGACATTGTCTACTACCGCCTCTTCGAGCGTGACGGTATGTTCAGCCGCGATATCTACTGGGAGCAGGCCTGCGCCAATGATATGGTTTGGGGCAAGACCCGTGGTTTCAACCCCCTCGCCACTCTCACTTACACCGGCAACGAGAGTCCTCTCGTGGATTCTTTCAACCGCATCTATTCTTATGGTCTTTCCAGAGCCAACTGGATTGTCCGGGCTCTGCTGGAGAAGCAGGAGAAAACCCCTCTCACCGATGTGGAGAAACGCGTTCTCGGTGAGGCTTATTTCCTCCGCGGACAGTTCCACCTGCTCGCCGCCTACCGTTACGGCACCAAGGAACTCGGTGTTCCTTTCGTGGCCTACGAGGATGTCGAGGGTGGTTACAACTACACTATTCCCCCGCAGCTTCCGACTGTGATGGACAACTACGCCTACATTGTCTCCGACCTCACCAAGGCGGAGGAGATCCTTCCCCGTTTCGAGTCCTATGGCGCCGCCGACCGCGGCCGCGCCCACAAGGCTTCCGCCGCCGCCCTCATGGCGAAGGTCTATGCCTACTGGGCCATGTGGGACGCCACCAAGTGGGACAATGTGATAGAGTGCGTCAACCGTCTTGAGACCACTTACGGCCGCGGGCTGGTTGAGAACTATCCTGACCTCTTCGCTCCTGATTGGCAGAAAGGCTTCTGGACCAAGGAGTATTGCTGGGGTATCCCCGGTGAAGGCGGTCCCGACCATGGCGGCGGCGGTGGCGTCGAGCTCACCGGCGTTATGCTTGAGGACAAGGGTTGGGGCAAGTTTAACGGCTGGGGCCAGATCAAGCCTTCCTACGACCTCTATGAGGAGATGGCCAAGGACAACGAGGACACCAACGGCGACGGCAAGTGCGACGTGAACGATGAGAAGAACATCCGTCTCGCCACCACCATCCTCGAGTACAACGACGAGTTCCAGTACTTCGGTGAGACCATGCGTTTCTTCTCCCCTCAGAACATCGAGGCCGGATTCCAGTGCAATAAGTACATGCAGGCTTTCGCTCCGGCGGACTGCATCGCCAAGGGTTGGGTTCTTGATAACTCCAACTATCCTGTCACCCGCGTGATGTGGCCGGTGGTCCGTTTCGCCGACTGTTTGCTCCTCCGCGCCGAGGCCAACCTCGCCAAGGGTAACGCGGCGGCCGCCACGACCGACATCAACAAGATCCGCGTACGCTCTCACCTGAAGCCTCTTACCGGCAACGCCACTTGGACTGACCTCTATCACGAGCGCCGTTGCGAGCTTGCTTTCGAGTTCGCCGCCGACCACGCTTTCGACTGCAAGCGTTGGGCTGTCTCCGGAGCTCCCGAGATCGCCGCTCTCGCCAAGGCTGAGCTGAACTCTCACCCCAGAGTCCGCAAGTACGAGGACCGCACGGATCCCCTTTCCACGTTCGTTATCGGACCCTATGAGGACTACATGAATCCTGTCAAGGTTTGGGACGGCAACGAGAAGTGCCTGACCTTCCCTTATCCCACCGACGAGATCACCAAGTCGGGCGGCGCTCTCCAGAATGTTCCCGCCTGGCGTTAGTTGATGACTTTTAAACAGATATGAATATGAAAAGAATATTTATAGCTCTCACGGCGGTCGCCCTCCTCTTTGTCGGTTGCGAGAAGGAGAAGGAGCCCTACCAGAATCCTTATAGGATTATCGTGGACTACCTGCCTCAGACGATCACCATCAACGGCGTCTCCGGGGCTGTCACGCCTGACGCCGACTATGACTGGATCACCTCGAACGGCAACGGAAGTTTCACCGTGCGCCGTAACACAACCGGCCTTATCCGCCGCGCCGAGTTCACCATCGCCGGCAAGACTGACAAGGCTGTCGTGAACCAGAGGGCCCATGGACTTGACGGAATGGTGTCTTCCTCCATGACCAACAAGGACGCTGACGCCCAGACGGCCGACATGGCGATCAAGTTCGCCACGGAGTTCTCTGACGACTATGAGTCCTGGGGTTATGTTTTCGGAACCAATCAGGACAGGGCCGCCAACAAGGACTACCCTCAGGGCAAGTTCTCGTTGGACGACAAGGCTGTCAACCTCACTGGTGTCGATCCTGAGGTTAACTACTATTTCTGGGCCTACATGGTCTCCACCGAGGGTGACAAGATCTACTCTCCTGTCTTTGGTATCGCCAAGCCTGTCACTGTCAGGGCCGGAGAGGACGTCCAGGCCATTTACAACGCCGCTCCTCAGTTCGCCGAGGTCCGCGTCGAGGGTGGTGTCGTGATCGATGGCCCCTTCTTCCTCCGCGACAACGTGAAGCTCTCCGGCGGTTGGAACTCCACCTTCGACCACCAGGATCTGAACAACCGCACCATCATTGACGGTGGCGGCAAGAGGCGCGCCCTTGTCTCCGGTATCACCGCGACAGGTGACCGTCCTGGCTTCAAGAACGCCTGCGTCAACGGCTTTGAGATCCGTAACGGTCTTGGTTCCAATGTCGTGTTCAATGGCAAGCTTACCATTGAGTGGTGCTTCATCCACGATGGTTCGAACTCCGACAAGGGTGGTGGCGTCATGGCTACCGAGGCCCCCGGTGACGAGCTGGTCCTCGCGAACAGCATCATCGCCTGGAACAAGGCCGACGCCCACGCCGGTGGTGTCAGTGTCTCTGGCGCCGGTACCAAGGTGACTGTGGTGAACACCCTCTTCCAGGGTAACGCCTCCATCGCCCAGTACGGTTATACCGCGGCTATTCACGGCCAGTCCGGTGTCCAAGGTTATATCGCCAACTGCACTTTCGTGGACAATGTGAACTGGCGTGACGGTTCCTCCGCCACCTCCTCTCCCTGGAGCTGCATCATGTTCCGTAACGGCGGCACCCACATCGAGTTCGTCAATAACCTCGTTGCCGGTAACTGGTACTTCCTGCCTGGCGTCGCCAACGATCCTGACGCTCATCCGGACCGCTACGACATGCCCATCAAGCCGATGTTCATCCTTGAGCAGCAGGTCCAGCAGTGCGACATGAATGTCATGGGTGGTGACGATCCCAATTGGGTATTCCAGAGCAACGTCATCTGCGGAGCCGACGCGAACAACTTCATCGGCCGCGCCGGAAACGGAGCCGCCCAGAACGCCGCCCAGGCCGCGTGTACCTTCGTTCACAACAACGACTTCAAGACGCTCTTCGTGAACTATGACGCCGCTGACTTCCATCCGGCCGGAGCCGCTCTCACCACCGGTGAGAACACCTCCGCCGCGAAGAACATCCTTGGCACTTACATGACTGACCTTGACGGCAATCCCCGTATCACCAACGGAAAGATCAACGCCGGTTGCTATCAGGCTCAGTAATAGACATTTCACTCTTCTAAAAAGGACGGACCTTCGGGTTCGTCCTTTTTCTTTAAAGATATCGTTGGCAGTGAGCTCTATATTGAAGGGAAAGAAAGGTTCTATCCAATCCGGCGAACAGGTTATTCTACAGGTAGATCCCGGTTTTTCGCGTCGCCATCAATGAATAAATCGGTTTATTTCATTATATTTGCCGAAATCGTTTTTTTGAGTCAGATTTTCACATATACCAAACCATTCAGTTTTTATCAAATTATGTTAAAGAAGATTCAAACGGCTCTGCTGACAGCCCTCCTGATCTCCGTGTCATGGATGGCTTCCGCCCAGAACCAGGACCAGAAACGTACGGCCACCGGTACTGTCTCTGACAATATCGGTCCCGTCGCGGGAGCTGGTGTGGTTGTAGCCGGTACCACGAACGGTGTGATCACCGACGCGGATGGTACCTTCTCCCTTCCCAACGTGCCTCTGGGCGCCACCATCCAGGTGACGTGCCTAGGCTATGTTTCTGTAGACTATGTATTTAACGGCTCCGCCGCCAACATCGTCCTCAAGGAGGACAGCGAACTTCTGGACGAGGTCGTCGTGACCGCCCTCGGTATCTCCCGAGAGAAGAAATCCCTCGGTTACGCGGTGCAGGACGTCAAGTCCGACGCCCTTAACCGCGCCGGTAACGCCAACCTCACCGACGCCCTCCAGGGCAAGATCGCCGGTCTGCAAATCAGCAACTCCGGTACCGGTGTCGGTGGATCGACCCGCGTTGTCATCCGTGGCTCCTCGTCACTCTCCGACAACAACGAGCCCCTCTACGTTGTGGACGGTGTCCCTTATGACACAGGCGGTCACAGCATTGACGGCCAGGCCGGTCTCTGGGGTGGTACGGACCGCAGCGGCGGCGCTTTCGACCTCAATCCCGAGGACATCGAGAGCATCTCCGTGCTGAAAGGCCCTACCGCCGCGGCTCTTTACGGATCCCGCGCCGGTAACGGTGTCATCCTCATCACCACCAAGAAGGGTGGCAAGGAGAACGAGGCTATCGGTGTCACCTACACCGGCAAGTTCACCTGGTCCCCTGTCTCCTACTTCCTCGACCTTCAGAACACCTACGGCCAGGGTTCCAGCGGCGAGTACAACGCCTCCGCGACAGGTTCCTGGGGCGCTGTCATGAGCCCTACCAAGACCGTCGCCAACTGGTGGGACGGCACGACCCAGATCCCTTACCAAGGTGACGTCAATCCCTACAAGGAGTTCTACCGCACCGGTAACACCCAGAGTCACAACGTGACGATCGCCGGAGGCGGCAAGGAGAATCCCTGGCGTCTGTCCCTCGGACGTGACGACAACCAGTCCGTGATCAAGCCCACGACAGTGGACAAGTCCAGTGTTGACCTCGTCGCCCGCCTCGAGGCCACCAAGTGGCTGCATTTCGACGTGAAGGCCAACTATGTCAAGACGACCGGTAACAACCGTCAGACCCGAGGCCTCTACGGTAGCTCCTTCTACATCACCGACATGCCCCGCAGCATCCGGATGGCCGACCTTGAGGAGCACGCGATCGACCAGAACGCCGCCGCCCTCGGCGATGTCGCCCACATCAACTGGTACGGTCCTAACGCCGACTATCAGAACCCTTACTTCATCCAGGCGCAGTTCAACAATCAGGACATCCAGAACAAGTTCTTCGGGATGGGCAAGATGACCATCGACATCACCAAGAACCTGCACTTCACCCTGAAGGAAGGTTACAACTGGATTGACTACCAGCAGAAAAGCTGGTATCCCTACAAGGACCCCGTGTTTACCAGCGGCTATCCTCAAGTTGACCTTTCCAAGACCACCCGTATCGAGAGCAACCTCGAGGGACTCCTCTCCTACAACAACAGCGTCGGTGACTTTGATTACGGCGTGAGTGTCGGTGGCAACATCATGCACACCAAGAGCGAGGGTGTCTCCGGCAGTGGTCGCAAGATTCCCATCGTGGGAGCCATGTACATCGACGCCGGTACCCAGTACGCCTCCAACTCTCTCTACGAGAAGGAGATACAGTCTCTCTACGCTTTCGCCAACTTCGGTTGGAAGAACTTCCTGTTCGTTGACCTGACCGCCCGTAACGACTGGTCATCCACCCTTCCCGCCTCCAACCGCAGCTACTTCTATCCTTCGGTGAGCGCCTCCTGGGTCATCACCAGCATGATGGACGAGCTCGGCATCGGCTACAACAAGGAATTCCTTGACTATGGAAAGATCCGCGCCTCATGGGCAGTCGTGGGTAAGGATACCGAGCCTTATCAGCTCCTGACCACCTACGGCAGCACCACGGACGCCACCGGCCTCATCACCATCACTCAGAACACCACACAGGCCAACGCCAACCTGAAGCCTGAGATGGCGAACTCTTGGGAGATCGGTACCGAGTGGCATTTCTTCAAGAACCGTCTCGGGATCGACCTTACCTACTATAACACCACGACCAAGAACCAGGTCATGAAAATCGCCCTTCCGTACTCCTCTGGTGTGCAGAACAAATGGATCAACGCCGGTGTCATCAACAACAAAGGTATTGAGCTCCAGCTCAACGGCGACATCGTCCGCACCCGCGACTTCACCCTCGGCGCGACCATCAACCTGGCCCGCAACGTGAACAAGGTGGTTGAGCTCTACGA
>CADBRH010000005.1 GCA_902797035.1 uncultured Bacteroidia bacterium
TTGGAAAGACTTGTCCGTCAGTAACCTGGTCTGATGCTGGGCATGTATGTCAACCAGCCTCGAGGAGATGGCCTGAAGAATTTGCAGGTTCACCGGGGAGTCGTTGACAAAAGACCGCGACCTGCCTGAAGACGAGACGACCCGGCGGATAACCAATTCGCCGGACTCATCATCCAACTCATTCTCTTCCAGGATATTCCTTGTGAAAGAGTCAGTCGGGGGCACCTCAAAAACGGCCTCCACCACACAGTTGTCCCCTCTGGAACCTATCACCGAAGCGTCAGCCTTTGAGCCGAGGACCAGCGAGAGGGCGCCAAGAAGTATCGACTTGCCCGCCCCGGTCTGTCCGGTAATAATGACTAGACCCTCCGGAAAAACGACATCCAGAGAGTCTATCAGTATGTAATTCCTGATCTGAAGGGACTTGAGCATAGCCGTCGGCTATTCTTCCTTCCCCGCCATCCTGTAATAGAGATCGCCGTCCTCGAATTCGGTTATGGCGATAAGGTCCGGTTTGGGCAGTTTCTCGTAATATTTCGAGATCTCGATCTGCTCCCTGTTCTCGAACACCTCATCCATGGTGTCGCGGTCAGTGCGGAAATCCTCAAGCTTCTTCGCGAGCTCTTTCTTCTCGGCGAGGGATATCTGGTTGGCCCTCTTTGAGAGGATGACCACAGTCTCATAGATATTGCCGGTAGGCTCGGCGAGATACTTCACATCACGGGTGATAGTGTTGGTCGGGGTTTTCTTCTTAACTTCCATCTGAATAATATTAACTTCCATTAATTCTACTTGCCGTCGGAGTCGGATTGTTTCAATAATTTCTTTCTCTCCTTCTCGAAATCCTTCTCCTTGGCCTCGAGATCCTCATCAGCGCCCGAATAACGACCGAGGGCCTTCTGAGACCGCTTGTAAAGAACGTCAAGCTCCTTGCGGTAGGACGACTCCGGCAACTCCCCGATAAAGTTGTAATAGTCGTCCACAAACGTCAGGTACCTCTCTTTCTGTTTGGACTCGACACTGAGCTGGGCGAACTTATAGGAGGACATGGCGATATAGTAAAGGATATCCTCCCTGTAGATATTGTCCGCGTCGTCTTTCAGGATATTCCTGAACGCCACCCTGGAGGCGCGGTAATCCTCCATCTTGTAGTACAGTTTGGCGTTGTCATAGGCCTTCTTGTCCAGCCTGTCCTCCAACTCTTTCACCATCCTGCGGCATGTCGGGCCGTGAGTGCTGTAAGGATTCTCGATCAGATACTGGGTGATCACTGAAATGGCGGTGTAGGTGGGCTTCTGGTCAAGCTCGGAACGCATCGTGGAACGGTACAGGCAGTCAATCCTGAGGAAAGCGGCCTCATCAGCGAAAGGGCTTCTCGGGAAATTGGTCAGGAATTTCGCGAAATTGGTCTCGGCGGTATAGTAATCCTTGTAGCGGTAATTGCTCATCCCCCAGTAAAACTGCACGGTGTCGTCTCTCTCTGTCCCCGTGGTCTGAACCGACAGGCTCTCGAAAAGACGGGCGGCCTTGTTGTATTTGCCTTGGTTGAAATAGTCGAAAGCCGCGGAGTATTTCTGATCCACGTCGGTGCTGTTCAAAAGCGCATCGTACTCTGACTTGCACGCCTGAGTGAGGGTGGCGATGGCCAGCGCGACAGCCAATAGCTTTGAAATAGTCTTCGAATTGTCCATATTCCTTAATTAGACATTAGGAATCTCTCCACCTCCAAAGCCGCCTTGCATCCGGACGCGGCGGCTGTGATCGCCTGTCTGAACGACGGGTCCTGGACATCCCCGGCGGCGAACACCCCCTCGACGTTCGTCCTGGATGACTTACCGTCGGTGATGATGTAGCCATTCTCGTCAGTGTCAATGAAATCCTTGAACACGTCGGAGTTGGGATGATGGCCTATGGCGAGGAAAAACCCGTCCACTTTGATATCAAAAACCTTACCATCTTTCCTGAGAAGCCGGACCCCGGTGACTCCGGTCTCATCACCGAGAACCTCCTGGGTATTACAGTTCCAGAGAATCTCAATGTTGGGTGTGTTCATCACCCTGTCTCGCATGGCCAGGGAGGCCCTGAAAACATCCCTGCGGACTATCATGTAAACCTTGTTACAGATATTGGCGAGATATGTCGCCTCCTCGCAGGCGGTGTCTCCCCCGCCAACGACGGCGACATCTTTCTTCCTGTAGAAGAAACCGTCGCAAGTCGCGCAGGCGCTGACACCCATGCCTCTGAACTTCCTTTCGGAAGGGAGACCCAGATATCTGGCGGAGGCGCCTGTCGCTATGATGACCGCCCGGGCCTCGATCACGGTCCCGCCGTCCACCACGAGGCTGAAAGGCCTCCTGGAGAAGTCCACCGAGGTGATGACCCCGGTCCTGATGTCGGCCCCGAAACGAAGGGCCTGGGAGCGCATGTCACCCATAAGCTGGTTGGCGTCAACACCTTCCGGGAACCCCGGGAAATTCTCGACGACGGTGGTTGTCGTGAGTTGTCCGCCCGGCTCCATCCCCTCGTAAAGGACAGGGCACAGACCGGCCCGGGAAGCGTAGATGGCGGCTGTGTACCCCGCGGGACCGCCCCCTATGATTAGACACTTGACGTTTTCCATTCTGTTAAATGATATAACGATCCGCGAAGATAGTGATAAAATCCTTACTCTGACTCCTTGGAGTCAAACGCTTTCACAATCTTTGTCACCAAGGGATGCCGGACGATGTCCTCATTCGTGAAAAATATGGTCGATATCCCCTTTATCCCTTTCAGCAGCCCGATGCCCCTCAACAGCCCGGAGTCCTCCTTGCGGGGAAGATCCACCTGGGTGGCGTCGCCGGTGACGATGAACTTGGCGTTCACGCCCATCCTGGTAAGGAACATCTTAAGTTGCGCCATGTTGGTGTTCTGGGCCTCGTCAAGAATCACGCAAGCCCGGTCGAGAGTCCTTCCCCTCATGTAAGCGAGCGGAGCGATCTGGATGGTTCCCTCCGCCATGAAATCCTGTAGGCGCTTTGGTGGTATCATATCCCCGAGAGCGTCGTACAAGGGCTGGAGATACGGGTCGAGTTTATCTTTCAGGTCACCAGGAAGGAAACCGAGCCTCTCTCCCGCCTCGACAGCCGGCCTGGTTAGGATAATCCTCTTTATCTCCCTGTTCTTCAAAGCCCTGACAGCCAACGCTATCGCCACATAAGTCTTTCCGGTTCCCGCCGGCCCGACAGCGAAGACCAGGTCATTCTCGAAATACGCTTTCACCATCTTCCTCTGGTTCTCGTTTCGGGCCTTGATCGGCTTGCCGTCGGTAGTATGGACGATGATGGCGTCACCTGAGGGCTTGAGACGCTCCTGGGAACCCTTACCGTCGAAAATATCCTCGACATCGAATACGGTGAGATTCATCTTATGAAGACGTCGGCGCGTCAACTCGGCGAACTTAAGCTCGAACTCGCCGATGTCCTCATCCTTCCCCTCCAAATGGATCTTATTGCCCCTCGCAACGACTTTGAGACCGGGAAAATACGAGACGAACTCCTCAAGTATCTTGTTCCCGACACCGAATATCTCCACGGGGTCGACAGTTTCGAGAGTGATGGTTTTCTTCATTGTATATTATTGGTTTTCAATTCCTGTGGCGGCTTTGACCCTCTCCACGGAGCGGATCATGTTGTCATAGTCATAAGGTCTCTCCCACAGATCCCTTTTCCCCATGAAAGCCTCGACGGGGACGACTGAGTAGCTTCCGTTCAGGGAGCCCGGGCGGGAACACCAAATGAAAATCAGCTCAGGCCTGAGAAGCTCCTTCGTCCCGTCCTCCGCGGTCACGAACCTGAGCCTGGCTATCAAACCGACTTGAGTGTTGGGGGCGCTCATGTTGGAGACAAGGTTACCCAAGGAATACACCACAGGCACTTTCTGGACCTTCCCCTCCACCATACGGGCGATCTCCCCGTAATCCTGAGGCACGTGAGGGTGAGCGCCGACCACCGCGTCGCACCCTATTTCCACCAGCCAATCGGCGAGCGCCTCCTGGGCGGCAGAATGCCTCAATGAATACTCGGTTCCCCAATGCGGGAGGGCTATCACGAAATCGGCCCCGATCCTCCTGGCCCTCCTCACTGCCGCCTCGATCTCATTCTTGTCGGTAAGGTGGACTTTCGGATACTCACCGGTGATCCCGAGATTTGTGCCGTAAGTGAAATTGACCAGGGCGATCCTGGTCCCCTTGACAGCCAGAATCAGCGGGAAACGCCCCCTATCGTCCTCCGGGGAAAGGGAACTACCGGTATGCCTCACCGTACCGGCCTCCTCCATCGCGGAATACCTTTCCAGAGTCCGCTCGAACCCTTTCACTCCTTTATCCAGGATATGGTTGTTCGCGGTCAAGAACACATCCACCCCGACCGAGGCGACATAATCCTCATACCCGTCAGGGGCCGAGAAGCAAGGATAGCCCGTGTAAGGCTTGCCCCCAAGGGTGAACTCCATATTCGCGACAGCCAAGTCAGCCGATTCGATAATCTCTTGAATATTGGTCAGATATGTCGAGAAAACATGGCTACCGTCAGGCCTCGCGGAGTTCGCGATCTGATCCCTGTGCATCATCACGTCACCCATCACCACGACGGTCGCGGTGTCAGGTAACTGGCGGATGGGTCTGGCTGGCGGGACAGACACGGCGATCTGCGCGGATGCCGCACCCTGAACAAGGCAAAAGATGGCGATAGTCAACAATCTCCGCATACACAAAGATAAATATTATTGATAAATTCTTGTTAAGAAAGAATTTTTTGTATCTTTGCATCCTCTAACACGGTGCGATTAGTTCAGTTGGTAGAGCACCAGATTGTGGTTCTGGGTGTCGTGGGTTCGAGCCCCACATCGCACCCCTGCTGCAACTCTCGGAGGTTTCCGGGAGTTGCTTTGTGTTTAGGGGCTTCCAATCTATTGGTTTTCCGGTGATTATAGAAA
>CADBRH010000006.1 GCA_902797035.1 uncultured Bacteroidia bacterium
AAGTTAAAAATCAATTATTGATATGAGTCAAAAGATCAGAATCAAACTCAAATCATTCGATCACATGCTGGTTGACAAGTCAGCCGCCAAGATCGTGGACACCGTGAAGGCCACCGGCGCGAAGGTGAATGGTCCCATTCCCCTTCCCACCAACAAGAAGATCTTCACTGTCAACCGTTCCACTTTCGTTAATAAGAAGTCCCGCGAGCAGTTCGAGCTCGATTCTTACTGCAGGCTTCTCGACATTGACGACAGCAACGCGAAGACGGTCGACGCTCTGATGAAGCTTGAGCTCCCTTCGGGTGTCGAGGTCGAGATCAAGGTGTGAGTTCTTTAGGGAGAATTTGCGCTTTTTGAATTTTTTCCCGACATTTGACTCGGGAAACCAGGTCCCTTAGCTCAGTTGGTTAGAGCATCTGACTCATAATCAGGGGGTCGCAGGATCATGCCCTGCAGGGACCACGAAAAAAGCCGACGCTTTCGCGCCGGCTTCTTTCGTGATCCCGTTTCCGGTCAAAGGACCCGGACACTGATCTGTCGGCCAAGACCGCGGAACAA
This sequence comes from uncultured Bacteroidia bacterium, assembly GCA_902797035.1. Taxonomy (GTDB): domain Bacteria; phylum Bacteroidota; class Bacteroidia; order Bacteroidales; family UBA932; genus Cryptobacteroides. The sequence continues at coordinate 559 of CADBRH010000006.1, forward strand.
CTTGACTAGAGTGGAAAGCTGAATGTCTGTCCGTCCACGTTCAACCCGTGAGATAAAACTCTTTTTGGTGCCGATTCTTTCCGCGAGTTGTTCTTGAGTCAACCCTGCCTTGAGCCGCTCGACCTTTAGCCGCTCGCCGATGATGAAAGCGTCGCACTCCATCTCAAACTGGTCTCGCTCGGGAGTCCCTATAGCTCCGAAGTCCTCAGTGATAAGATCCTCAATAGGAGTAAGGATCATCTTTTTGACATCATTATCTTTCATGGCCAATCTTGATTTTCAATTCATAATACCTCTTCATCAGGGCCTCGGCTTTATCCAGCTGTTCTACCGGTAATCTCCTGGTCTTTTTCTGGAATCCATTGAATAAGACAACCAGATTACCCTCATCAAAACAACAAAAGACCCGATAGATATTACCCTTGTTCTCAACACGAATCTCATACAGGCCTTTCCTCCCCTCGATCGCTTTCAGAAACTTGACAGGAACAATCTCCACCATCATGATCAATGTGAAGATCTGATACAGCTTCTTCAAAGTTTCCCTGTCCAGCGTCTTCCTGAACTCTTTAAAATGGTCTTCAAACACGACCACTCGTCTGACATAATCCTTATTCATCGGCGAAGTTAACTAATTGGTGAACAAAAACCAAATCCTTTCCTTAAAAGCAGCACCGCGATATAGGCACGACCTCCTATATCGCGGTGCAGACTCCAACGTACTGCGGCAGCCATTATTTTTCAAAATAAAGTTAAGAATAAATCTTCACTGAACAATAATAATATCATTCTAACTCCTTTTATCTTCGCGCCATGATTAAACAATATTGATCGTACCAAAAATGAGATCGTGGTGGAGATGAGTATGGTTGTATAGTTAGTCTGAAACGGCCCGGACAGAAAGGCCGTAAAGTCTGAAATCCGGACCAAGGTCAATCACCTTCTTTCCGGTCTGCCGATTATCAAGGAAACCGAGATCGTATGCCCCGTCATTATTCTCATTACTCAAGGTTGAGGACCAATAATAACCTCCGATACCAGTCATCGTGGGCATACTTCCCTCATAACCTCCTGCCGCGGGAAGGAATATGCTGTTACCGCTGTAGCCCTTGACCCTGCTGATGACCTTGAATCCCGGAACGCCATTAACCGTTTTCCACCTCCAAACATAATTATTGCTGTTTATCAGGCGGTTCCATTCCTCGGCTGTCGGAGTTCTCCATGTCCCGCCCCAGTTGGCGGCGGCTGAATCATCTTCCCGGGTCAAGGAAGCCAATCCATCCCCGACGAATTCAAAGCCGGTTGAATCAGTCAAGGATTTCTGATACCATATTCCTTCTGTCATCCCGTCTTTTATCGTGTATTTCGTGATGGAACTCCACTCTCCCTTCCCTTTTTCCATCCATTTGTAGGTCTCCCAGCGATAGTCCTTTTTCGTGGATGTCTCCCCCCAGGAATAATGATCGCCGAATTCCCACGGAATGCTCGCGCCGACATTGCATGTCGCCCATTTCAGCCCGTCTCCCATCTCGACATATTCATGTCCGCTGATCTCGTTGACTGTGGGTTTTTGGGGAAACACGAATGCCAAAAGGGCCAATAAAGCCAAGGTTGTCGCGACTAAAGATTTCATTCAGCTGTTTGTTTTGTCATTTCAAAGTGTATAAGTGACAGAGAACAGGAACTCGCGGCCGCGGAGGGCGAAGTCGTAGGAGAAGGTGTCCAGGCCAGTGAATATCGAATAGGCGTAACTCTTGGTGTCGAACAAGTTATGGACCTGGAACGACGCCCGGACCTTGCCCTTGCTCCACTCAACTCCCGCCCGCCCGAGAGTCATCTCCTTGAACCGGTCCTCGGCGATCTGAGTGTGAATATAATCCGCGTTGAGATACACCCTCAAACCTGTCGAGGGGAATACCGACAGGGTCCCCTCGTGAGTCTTCGTGACAAATGACGACCTGCCCCCGAGGTAGGCGCTCCCAGTACGACTCCAGTCGCCCTTGTAGGACAGCGAGACCCATTTCCAGGGCGCCGTGCTGGCCTCCCAATTGAACCGTAGGTTGTCCCCTTTATAGTCGATAGCCTGCCCCTGCTGGGCGATTGAATTGCGGCTCCAGCCCGTCCTGGCACCGACCAAGAGCTTGGTTGAAGTCTTCTGGAACCGCTTGGACAGCGTCCCCGAAAGAGTCAACGCGTCAGAACTAACCGGCTCCGGGATGCTGGAAGTCCAGATCTGATCTGAATATACTGTCTGTGAGCTCCTAAGGTTGACCGAGTTACGGGTGCCGGAAACGTCGGAATGGAAGAACCACAACTCGATCGGCCGCTTCCAGTCGTAGTTCAGCGAGACCCGGTCGCTCCGCCCGTCCCGTAGGATTCCCGGACGTTCCTGGACGCCACGATAGGAAGTCAGAACCGGCGAGCGGAGGAAATCCATGATGTCGCCCGTGGTCCTTGATGAAGCCGCTGTCAGCCTGAACTCCGAGCGAGCCGTGGCCGTCCAGTCGAGCGACAACCGGGGGTCCAGGACCGGCAGAAGCCGCTTGTCAACGGTGCCGGCGAGACGTTCCCGGACGAGCAGCCCACGACCTCCTACATCAAGGAAAAAGTTGGCCTGCAGCCGCTTGGAACGGGACTGCCACATCAGGGCAGGTGAGAACAACACCGACCCGCTGACCCCGGCCAGACTGCCCCGAGCCGCGAGGACCTCACGGCAAGGGCCCATAGTGTCCCCGGTTTCCATGTCGCTGTCGATCCTGTCGTAGTCGAGGGTTACATCCAGCGGCAGGCTGACGCTCACTCTGTGCCAGTCGCGCGAGAAACTGGCCCTTTGGTTCACCTTCAGATTGTGACTGCTCCCGTTCTGCCACCCCTCTTTGCCAAGCCCCTCGAAACTGTACTGGACCGAAGGCATGGCGGTCCATTCCACCGTGTTGGTCAGATAGACACGCCTGTCACCGATTAGTTTCCGCCAGTCCAGGCTGTTCCGCAGGCGAATCACCTTGGAGCCGGAACTCTGGTCCAGAGACTCACCGTCCCGGTTGGTGTCCATCGCGTTCTTCACGAAATTCGCCGTCGCCCGGAACTTTTCATTAATATACCTATCGTCGGAGTTAAGCTGGTAATCCAGCCCGATCGAGGGCACGTGCAGAGTGCTTGAAGGGTTGAACCGCTCCCGGAGAGTCACGATGTTATCGCCAGCGTAGTAGTCGCTACGCGTTGAATATTCGTAAGTTCCGAAACTGTAGGCATAGTGGGTATTCAGCCGGAGTCGAACGTCCTCGGACCGCTTGCGGGAGGCGTCCAGGCTGACGTAGCCGTCCATCGGCCGCAGGTAGTACCTGGCGTCGAGCGGCGGCGAAGACCCCGAGATGGAGCCCGCCAGAGAGGACGCCTTGCCCGAGATCCGGTTCGAGGAGAAATAGTCCGAAGTCTCGCTTTGGGCGAACTGGGCGTCGTTGCCAACCTTCGCGGACAAGATTGCCTGGTCCTTGCCCCCGAAGCGCATCAGGGAGCCTCCCAGGCGCCCGAGGAAGCCCTCGTCTCCCCATCCGGCCCGAGCCTCGCTGCTTCCCGTAGGCTTTATCTTCGCGTCTTTGTTGAGTTTGATGTTCAAGGCCACATCGTTCGTCCTTGCGGTTTTACGCTCCATCTTGACGCTGTGGTGGTTGTCCAGAACCTCCACCTGGTCGACCATTTTCGCCGGGATACCACGGGTGGCGAGGGTATATTTCCCGCCGAGCACGTCCACCCCGTCGATGTAGAAATGGCTGATGGCCCGCCCCTGGTAGGAGATCCGGCCGTCCTTGTCGACCTCGATCCCCGGGATGCGCCTCATCGCGTCCTCCAGGGTGTAGTCCTCCCGCGCCGCGAGAGCGGGCAGCCAGAACGAGAGCGTGTCGCCCCGGAGTTTCACAACAGGCGCCGTGACCGTGACCTCCCGGAGGGTGTCGCTCCTCTCCCGGAGAATCACGTCGAGGTTCCGGCTCTCAAGATTAATCTGAACCTCTAACTTCTCGTAAGTCAGGTGATTGAATACTACTGTCGCCTCACCGCTTCCGCCCGGTACGCTCAGGCGGTAACGGCCCTCCTTGCCGGTCGTCCCGTAGCCGAGAGTCTTGTCCCGTTGAGTCAGCGAGACCACGGCCCCGGGTATGGCGACCCCTTCCTCGTCGCGGACACTGCCCTGGATCACGATCTGGGCGGAGAGGACGCTCGAGGCGAGTAAAAGGACCAGCAGTGTGACAGCCTTGCGCATAGACTATTTGAGTTCGAGAGGAATCCAGGTGTGGTTGGTCATCCGGACAGTCACCCGGCCGTTGATCTTGATGGTCCCGCCGTTGTCGTTCTTGAAGACAGAAATGGTGCTGATGCTCTCGGTCGGGACATTGTTGAGGGAATTGCCTCCGGCGGCGTTCTTGCGCTGGATGAACCGGTCACGCTGGGTCTTGTCACGCCCGGCGTCTTGAACCCGGACGATGGGGCAGCCCGCCTTGCGCAGGGAAGTGGCCGTGAAATGGTGGATCCCCTCAGCGTCCTGAGCCTCCATGATGAGGCCCGGCAGCCCGCAGAGCTTCCAGGGACCGGCGTTCGCGGGGACACTTGGGGTGAACCAGACGGTCCACTCCCTGCCGCCGTAACTCGCCTTCGCCTCTTGGCAGGGGTAGCCGCATACCTCCTTCTGACCGTCCCCGAAAGCCCATTCCAGAGCCATATCCTCTGAATATGAGAACGTTCCGGGCACAAGAACGTCATCCACGGTCAGCGAGCCCTCCGGCAAGTTCTGGAACACCACCGGGTCGAAGTAGAAGGCGCTCCGGTCCACCTCCTTGCTCGCCTTGGACAGCGACTCGTCCGTCGCGCCGGCGAAGACTAGGGAGTCCATCCGGTAAGCGAGATAGTCAAGGAAACGTGCCTGGCCGGGGCCGAACTGCAGGATTGTCGTGTAGGTGTCGGTCACGCCGTCGTCCTCTCCCTCGGTCATCTCCGCCTTGCCGGTCTGGACTTTGATCACATTGCCCTCGCTGCTGGCCGACAATTGCCCGGTCGCTTTGGTTTTGACGTTGTATTCGTAGATCACCTCATAGAGGGCGTCCCCGATCTTGTCGTAGCCCGGCGCCTGCGCCTTCGTCTGTTCCATCGGCTTGGCCGTCACGGAAACGACTGAAACCTCCTGCGCGGTGGCAGCCACGCAGGCCGCGAGTAATGAGACGACGCCCGCCACGATCGAAATTGTTCTTTTCATCTTATTGTCAATTAATCGTTTACTTCTTTAAATGGATCTCGATAGTTCCGCCACCGTTCCCGTCTTTCATCACATCGATGGACTGGATGGAATAAGGGTCGATCTCGTCCAGCTTACTTTTGTCGAATTCTTTCCCGTCCACTCGAACGAATATGTTGTCATTGTCTCCGACCAGGAGGAAAGGCCTGCCCGGGGCTGAGTGATAGGCTCTTTTGGCGTTCATCGCCAGACCCGCGCAAATCAGTGGAACCAGTACCAGCAGTCTCAAGGCCCGCCAGGCCTGGGACGGCTGGCGGAGCATCATGTCGATTCTGCCCTTCAGGGCGCTGTGGTTGAGGTTGTTAGCCACTGAATATCCGGAGTCGGACATCGCCTTCCGGACGAGCAGGAGTTGGTAGTCACGGGGGCGGAACCCCTTGTCCAGCACCGCCTTGTCGGCCTCATATTCATGAAGCGCCGTCAACTCCCGGCGGAGAAGCCAGATAGCGGGGTTGAACCATTGGAGCAAGGCGCAAAAGTCCAGGAACAGAAGATCCACCGAGTGGCGAAGCGCCAGATGGGCCGCCTCGTGGATATAGACCGGACTGTTCTCGAACCCTGCCGCCTCCGCATTCTGGAAGTCCTTGCGACTCAGGAATATATATTCCATCCAACTGGAAGGCGACGGCTCCTCTCCACCTTCCGGAGTGTCGAGGACCACGACCACGTTCCCGTCCGGTTGAGGGTGTCTCTCTCCCTCCCTGATTGTCTTGTAGACTCGGCGGAAGGCGATGGCAAGCCTGACCAGAGCCACTGTCGCCCCTATCAAGTAGAGGACGAAAAGCGCGACGACCCACCAATCAACACCTGTCGAGTGGGTCCAGAGGTAATTCGGTTTACGGGTGGTGCGGGTCGAATCGACTGTGATGTTGACCGTAATCACGCACAGCGGCAGCAGGTAAGACGCCGTTACCCCGCAGAGCAGTATGATACGGTTCAGACGATGGAACGTCTCTCGGCTCAGAAGCAGCCTGAAGAACAGGTAGAAAACGACCAGAGCGGCCGCCACCTTGGCGGTGTAGATCAGAAACGCCAGCATAGCCTACTCTCCTTTCTCTATACGTTCCACCAGGGCCTTGAGGTCGTCGAGGGACAGTTTCTCCTCACGGACCAGTGAGGACACGACGTCCAGGTAGGAGTTGCCGAAGAAGTCCTCCACGGTGCCCGAGAGGGTCTTGCGGCCATATTCCCGCTCCGAAAGGAGGGGAGTGTAACGGTAGGAGTTGCCGAACAGGTCCCGCTTCAGGAAGCCGTCCTTCTCCAGTGTCCGCACCTGCGAGGCCACGGTGTTGAAGGCCGGCCTCGGCTCGGGATAGAGGTTCAGCAGGTCCCTCACGAACAGAGGCCCCAGCTTCCAGAAATGATCCATGATCACCCGTTCTTTCTTTGTCAGTCTACGCATAATGTCTCTTCATGTGTGTGAACAAAAGTAGTAAAAAAACCGAAAACTCATAAAGAATTTCGGACTTCTCTTAATTTTTTTCGGAGTTATTATGCTTTATATGTCTTGTCTAATGGGCAATCAATTTATAAAACCGACTCGCTGGGCCTGGCATTAAGCGTCCGGTTAACTTACTGAATATTAAATATTTACCAAAAAGCGATTTGCCAGGCCTCCCAAATCACTCGCCTTCAGAGTCCGATTCCACGGCGCTTTGGGACATTGTTTTTTGAAATGTCGGGGCGGGTTCGTATTTTTACTGAACATATTCACAACATTATGCTAGGGTCGCTTCTAATAGGTGTTTGTATCGGGCTTGTGGCTGGGGTTGTCATTGTTATCAATGACATCGTCAAAAGGAAAGGCAAACGAAGGATTGTTTTATCTAGTCCTGATGAAGCGTCTGACGTGGATACAGGAACCAAGGTCATGCTTGGCGCGATGGGCGCCAAACTGCTTGACAACCAGATTGAGAAGCGGGAAAATGAAAGTGAGAGGAAGTGGAAAGAGACTCTGAATTGGCAGGATGCCGCCCGGGACGAGGATGACTCATGTGAATGAACGAGTAGTTGAATCATTTATGAATATGAATAAGCTGTTATCGATCGCGCTGGCTGCGCTGGCGACGCTCTTTGTGGCGGGTTGCGACGGTGGTCAAAAGGCCGGGAAGGCCGCATGGGGAGATTATGTAGTGGCTTGCGGCGACAAGGACCTTTACATCGTCGACGCGGCCTCGTCAACCGCTGACGACCTGAAGGTGGTCTGGCATTGGAACCTGGACGAGGCGAGGGGATACCTGACCGACCAGCAGATGCATTACAGCCGTGTCATGGACGACTGCAAGCCCGTGGACGGGGGAAAGCATATTCTAATAACATCGTCGGCCGGGGAGACTTTGCTTCTGGACATAGCCACCAGGAAGATCCTCTTCTTCGCCCGTACGCCCATGTCCCATTCGGCGGACATGCTGCCCGGAGGGAGGATCGCCGTGGCCAATTCCACCCATGAGGCAGGCAACAGCCTGGAGTTGTACGACGTCTCCAAACCGGATGTATGTGTCTGGAAAGACAGCCTTTACAGCGGCCACGGGGTATACTGGTCGGCTCAGCATAATCGTCTCTTTGTGCTTGGTTATAAGGAACTTAGGAAATATTCCCTGAAAGATTGGGAGACGGGGTCGCCGTCGCTCGAGCTGGAGGAGACCTATGAGCTCCCGAGCGTGGGAGGCCATGAGCTTTCCCCGGCCGAGGACGACGCCTTGATAGTGACTAACCACGAGGGTGTGTTCCTGTTCGACATCGCGTCCGGCTCTTTCAGCCCATTCGCCCCGATGGAGGGAAAGCCCCATGTGAAGTCGCTGAACTATGACCCGGCCACAGGAAGAATCGTTTACACCATCGCCGAGACCAGCTGGTGGACCAATCATATTTATTGCCTGAACCCTGACAAGACCCTCACGTTCGATCCGGAATTCAGACTCTATAAGGTCCGCGCGCTTCCCGACTGGGAGGCTGTCAAAGCGGAGATGACCCCTCCTCCTTTCCCGGGATTCGACGTGGATCCCTCCCTCAGGGCCCCCGGGACCAATCTGAGAATATTCGACGACAACATCTGGCAATACGACAAAGAGACCGTTCCCGAGGCCTGGGAGCCTCTCGGCCTGGATTGCAGGGACTCCGCCAGAAGCGTCGGTTTCGCCAAGATGGTGGCCGACCACAAGCCGGACATAGTGACTCTCCAGGAATATTCCTCCCATATGGACGCCCACCTGGCACCGAAACTCGAGGCCCTCGGGTTCACGAACTCTTGCCTGGAGGACGGCTCCTGGAACTTCACCCCTGTCTTTTACGACAGTCTGGCGGTGGAGCTTCTCAAGGTGAAGTGCAATCTCTATACCCCGAAGACTTTCAGCAACGCCAACACTAAGTCATTCACCTCCGCCGTGTTCAGGCACAAAGCGACCGGAAAGGTTTTCGCGGTGCTGAACACCCACCTCTGGTGGAGGCCCGAGAAGGACCAGCCCGGCAGCGAGATGGCCAGGGCCTCCCAGATTCGCCTGATGATGTCGGAGGCTGAGATGATAAAGGCGGAATATGACTGCGTCGTGTTCCTGATGGGGGACATGAATTGCGAGGAGGACACGGTGCCGATCCGCCAGCTCCTTGACGGGGGATATATTCCCTGCTACAAGGCCGCCACGGTGTTCGGGGACGACCACAACGGCCACCATCGCTGCGACCCGGGCGGTTTCTCGGCGGAGAGCTCGCGAAAGGGACCTGACAGGGCGACCGGCGCTCTCGACCACTTCTTCATACATAACGCGAAGGGCGGGGAGGAGGTGCTGGTTTATTACTGCATGATGGACGCCTACACTCTGCCTCTCACTGACCATTACCCCAACTTCGTGGATGTCAGGCTCTGATGCCGGATCAAAGTCGATATTTTTTTCCTTATATTTATCAAATATACACGCTCTTGAAGATGAATACAAGACTTCTTTCCATCCCGGTCCTGGCGGCCGCGGTTATCCTGTCCTCCTGCGGTCCCAAGGTCCTTCCCGGAGGGCCCAAAGTGGCGGACGAGCAGCCTGACGGCGGCCCTTTCACTGAGAAAACAGTCCCTGTGGTGACAAAAGTAGTCCCTGACGGCGAGGTCACCCTTCGTTTTTATGACAGCCTTCCCGATGTGGCATATATATCCGCGGCTGACTTCCAGTCGATTGTCCTGCCCGGCTCGGTAATGACCGTGACACACACGGGGATAGGTGAGTATACCCTGGTCAACGCCGACGCCAAGGCTGTCGTGGACATCAACAAAGACGTGTTCGTGTCCGATGGCTTCGAGGCTTTCACCAACCAGATGGGCCTCCTGCAGCCGGGCATGGCCAATGTGTATTACGACGGTATGCCCTTCGTCCGCTTCAAAAGCGTGACATACACCCCGGCCAAAGTGACTACGACCCTGGATCTCGGCGCTTACGGGATTGACATCCACGCCGACGGCAAGGGAGCCGTGTATTTCCCTTTCGCCACCCTGGCCGACATGTACACCGACCTTTACTACCACCACGCCGGTTTCAACGGTGAGAAGGTGGTCGTCAACACATCGGTCAACGAGGTCTCCCTCGCCAACATCGACCCGGACTACAACGAGCCCCTTCTCAGGAGCAAGGTCCGCTCTGAGTCTCTCGCCGCCTTCACCTACAAGGAACTCTGCTTCGCCATGGACCACTTCTATGGCTATCCTGGCAGGATCAAATACAATGACGCTCTCAAGACCAAGGGCCTCGACAGGACCCTTGAGGAGGACATCGAGTGCGGTCCGAAGATCAAGAAGATGCTTCTGTCAACCGATCTCGCCGAGTATTTCATGGGCATGACCGGCTTGACGGGACTTTATTACGACAGCCACACCGCCTTGGAGTTGACGTCTTCAGCCATAGGTCAGGACAGGGAGAAATACAACGACATAGGCTCCGAGTACATGAGGCTTCAGACTGAGAATCTTGACATCGTGATGATGGTGCGGGAAGGTCTGGGCTCCGCCTTGAGCATGTACCAGGACATGATGGCGATCAGGAACATCCGCCCGAAGCGTTTCGGTGAGGGGGAGACTTACATCAAGAAAGGCAACACCGCGGTCTGCGTGTTCAACTCGTTCAACAGCAGGAACGAGGCCGCGTGGAAAAGTTATTACGCCGGGGAGGGACCGCTCCCTACCGTGGAGAACACCAAGAATGACGACATGGTGATATTCCTGGACGCCCTCAAGAAGGCCGACGCCGATCCCGAGGTGGAGAACCTCATCATCGACATCACCGCTAACGGCGGAGGCTCGGCGGACATCGTGCTCGCCATGACGTCTCTCATCATGGACAAGAGCTACATAAGCCAGGACAATTCCTTGACCGGCCAGAGATCCCTGGTCGAGTACGAGGTTGACCGTAATTTCGACAGGGTGTTCGACGAGAAGGACAAGGATGTCCATTATGACCTGAATTTCGCCGTGCTGACCTCTGACGTGTCTTTCTCTTGCGGTAATCTCTTCCCGTCGATACTTAAGGACAACGGGATTCCTGTGATTGGCGAGACCTCCGGAGGAGGCAGCTGCGCTATCCAGGCTATGTGCACCGCCGACGGTTTCTGCTTCCAGATATCGTCTTTCCGCGCGAGGCTCAACACTCTTGACGGCGAGAACATCGACACCGGTGTCACCCCTGACATCCAGATCCCCGTCGACGGGCAGGTCCAGGTCGAGATTTCCGAGGAAATGGCCATTCCAGCGAAGAACTATCAGGCATTCTACGACATAGACAAGCTTTCAGAGCTTCTCCGTGAATATAAGGATGGCCGGTGATATGAATCCCAAGAGAGCCGCGCTGGCGATTGTAGCTTTTGTTTCCTGTTTCCTGGCCGCCGGTCAGGAAACAGGAAAGGGGTCCTTGTTCGGGAAGGTCCTGGGAATGATCTCAAAACCATCACTCTCCTACGACTCTACAGCCATTTACCAGCCGGCCCCTCACTGGAGGGTCGCCGTTTCCGGGAACCTAAGGCAGGCCGGAGTCTCCCAGAGGAACGAGTTCACTTATGGCTCAGCCATGATGGATTCTCACGGCAACGTGGTCGAGGCTATTTCCCCGGCTTACACATATTCGGAGCTTCAGGGAGGTGTGGACAAGACCATCGGTCTTAATGTGGGCTATGGTAACCTGTCCCTGGGTTACAACCAGAAAGTGGGCGGGATCCGGAAGAATGTCAACAAGTCGTTATCTTTCGACTATATGGCGAACGGGGCCGCGTTGCAGCTTCAATATTTTGATTTCCGCCAACCTATCAAGTATGACATGCGGATCGGGAATAAGGACGACTGGTTCTTCTATCAGGATTCCGGCGAGACTGACAATCCGGGGCGCATGCGGGCTTTCATAGCGGATGTCTTGTATTCGTTCAACAACCGTACGTTCGCCTATTCGGCTGTCTATAAAGGGAATAAGATTCAACGTCATTCCGCCGGGACCTGGATGTTCGGGGCGAAGTATATTCAAGGCATGGTGGAGAATGACCCTGGAGAGGACCTGTCGTCCTATGTCGGCGGCATGGCGAGGCAAACCAGCCGCCAAATATCGTTCGGAGGAGGATTCTCCTACAACCTTGTCCCATATCACAGGCAGCCATCTGAGGAAGGCTGGAAGGGATTCCGCAACATCACCCTCAATCTGACGGCGGTCCCGATGGTGACCCTGTTCAACCAGTTCTCGTCCATCATGTACGAGCTTGGCCCGGATGGAAAGTATCAGGAGGGGACAAAAAACACGATGAATGGCAAGCTGCTAGTGAATTATGTTGTCAGGGCCGGAGCCATCTACTCGTGGGATAATTATTACGCCAGCCTGACCGCCAGCTACGACAGCTATTCCTACAAAGGGAAATCCTCAGTCGAGTATGAAGGGGAGCTTTACGACAATGTCATCTCCTCCGGGCGTTTCTCCCGTTGGACGGCCGGGTTCCAGTTCTGTGTGAAATTCTAGCCGCCCGCTAGAAGTTGAATCCGAAGGAGAACGACAAGGAGAATCCTGTGAGGTCGCACCACTGGAATCCGAGCAGCATGGGGCCGAAGACGGTCTTCTGCCCTATCTCCGCCCCTAACGCGTAGGCGGTGGGCTTGGACTTCCAGAGATTCTTCATCACGTTCTCGTCGTGGAAGGAACCTCCCCTCAATGTCAGATAGTTCTTGTGGTTGATCCTGTAGCGGAGATCCAGCTTGGTCGTGGCCGCGTAATGCTTGCATGACTGGAAACCGGAGCTGAATCCGAAGAACGGGATCTGGTAGTCCACATACCTTCCCGCTTGGATTCCTCCGACCGCCAGGTTGTGGATTATGTTCATGTGACCGGGTGTCTCGGTCGCCCATCCGGCGTGTATGCCGGGCTGTATGACGAACGAGTCTCCGATAGGTATCACGCATGAGAAACTTCCGACTCCAACGCTGTAAGGGGGGACCTCTCCCTCATGGGAGACACCGTCCGGATCTCCCTCTTCCTCCAGATAGATAGAATACCCGTCGAACACATATCTTGTGTCTATCGACGCTTTGAAACCCTTGGAGGGGAAGTAGGAGTCATCGAAAGTGTCGTAACACAAGGACGCGAAAGTTGAGTGCCAGCGGCTTTTCCAGTCCCATCCAATCCACTCGAGGTCACGCTCGAGATAGCTCTCATAGGGCTCGAACTCGGTCGAGAAACCAAATCTGACTTTCCCGAAAACAAGCCTGGAGTCCTCGATGTAACCGTCAATCCTGGTGTTGAGTGCCTTGAATCGCACACTCTCCCCGGAGTCTTTGAAATTGAAGTCGCTGTAGGAGCTTTTCAGGCCAACCCCTATCACAGGCAGCAGGGCGAGGGGCTTGTAAGACAAGTCGAGATTGAGAGATGAGAGATTCCCCACTTTCAGCTCCGTGACGAATCTGGTCCCGCTCAGTTTTCTGGTTCCAAGGCCCAGGAGGGCGCTGACATACACCTTCTCGTCCGTGTCCACATGCGCTCCGACCCCGAACTCGTTGACCTGCCCCTTCTGGCAATCGAATATCAAGGTATATGGCTCACCACTCCCGCTCATCTTGTAGGTGACGGACTCGAACGCCCTGGTGCCGTAGATGGTGGAAAGAAGCCGCTCAATCGTTTCCCTGTTGTACATCCCGTCCCTTGGGAGCAGCGACGGGTCGAGAAGGTAGTCGGCTTCCTTTTTGGTGATACCTTCAAACAAAATCTTATTGACCTTGACTTTGCGCTTGTGTATGTCGATCGCGGGTTTTGACTGCCGGGCGGCGGGATGAGAGCGTACCTTCCTGGCTATCTCCTCGAACTCCTCGTCATGAGCCTTTGCCTCGGCGTAGCCCTGCGCGAGGATGTCAGCGATACTCTCCTCATCGAAAGAGAGCATCGTGTAGCCTTCGAGGTAATGCTGAAGGAGCAAGTCGGTGTTCTCACGGCAGATAACCGCCTCGTCGGCCGCCATCATGGATATGTTCTGCATGGCGATGCTCGAAAGGCTCTCCAGATCCGACAGGTCGCGGTTCACCGGCATCTCGGAGCCGATCACTATGTCCGCGCCCATGGCCCTTGCGATGTCCACCGGGAAATTATTACGGGTACCTCCGTCTACCAACACCATTCCTTCTTTTCGTATAGGCCTGAAATAGAGAGGGATGGCCATGGTGGAACGCATGGCGTCAACAACGTCGCCCGAGGTCCAGTTTTTCTCCTTCATACTGTACATGTCGGTGGCCACGCAGTAATATGGAATGGGCAGGGTGGTGAAATCGAGCGAGTCCTGATAGCCGACGGATACTGAGCTAAGGGTGTTTCTCACATTGAACCCGAACAGGAATCCATCCGGCATGCCGAGTCCGATTTTCGACATCATCTCCTGCCCCATGTCGCCGGTCCTCGTGTTCCTCTGCTCGAAGTTCTTGTTGTACCTCAACTGCTTCTGGATTCTATCCTCCATGTCCTTGTCCTCGTAATGGAAGGGGATGTTGATAGCCAGACGCTCCTTGTTGCGACGCGCTTTGTAGCTCTGGAAGCTGTCGGGAATCTTGTCGGACATCATGACCGTCCAGTCGATCGCCCTGACCAGAGAGTCGAGGTAGCGGCCACCGTAGCCGAGCGAGTAGAGGCCGGAGACAAGCCCCCCCATACTGGTCCCTCCGATCAGGTCCACGGGAATCCCTTTCTCTTCCATATACCTCAAGACCCCGAGGTGCGCCATGCCCCTGGCTCCTCCGCCGGCCAGGACGACAGCCACGGTTGGCCTGTATTGTCTGATAGAGTCCATCCGGACTCTCATTTTGACGATAGCGATCGAGTCGGCGACAGGGTCCACGCTGGGGACCAGCAGACCGTTTTGGGCGTTCTGGCCGAGACAGGCCGGAGATAAGGCGGACAGCGAGAGTGAGACGGCGGCCGCCAGAAGGATAACTCGTTTCATGACTCAAATTTAATCATTAATATTTTATCTTTGCCTAAAATACAGCAAGCATGTTCAGAATGAGATTTTTGATCATCGCCTCCACGATACTGTTGTCGGCTTTGACAGCGTTCCCGCGGGAAGCGCCTGTCGGGGACGAGTGGCAGTCCCCCGGGAAACTCGGGCTTAACAAGGAATCTCCACACGCCTGGTTTTTCTCTTTCGGCGATCTCGAGTCCGCCAGGAAGATCCTGCCGGAGAACAGCTCTTTGTGGAAGAGCCTCGACGGGGAATGGAGATTCAACTGGTCTCCCGACCCGGACTCCCGTCCCGTCGGGTTTCACGCCAAGGATTTCGATGACTCGTCCTGGGACCTCATCAAGGTGCCGTCTAACTGGAATGTGGAAGGTATAGGCAAGGACGGGAGCCAGAAATATGGCACACCGATCTATGTCAATGTGAACGTCCCATGGTGGAAAGAAGTGAAACCGGGCGACTGGAAGCTCGGGGTCATGAGAACGCCACCGGAGAACTGGACCATGTACAAGGCGCGAAA
The DNA here is from genome assembly GCA_902797035.1 of uncultured Bacteroidia bacterium. Lineage (GTDB taxonomy): Bacteria > Bacteroidota > Bacteroidia > Bacteroidales > UBA932 > Cryptobacteroides. Next base: position 15,804 of record CADBRH010000006.1, read on the forward strand.
CGAGGTCGGCTCTTACCGACGCTCGTTCGAGGTCCCGGCGGAATGGGACGGCAAGCGGATATTCATCGATTTCGACGGTGTGGACTCGTTCTTCTACCTCTGGATCAACGGCCGCTATGTCGGCTTCTCGAAGAACTCCCGCAACCTCGCCCAGTTCGACATCACCGGTTATCTCGAGAGCGGCGAGAACATCGTGGCGGTCGAGGTTTACAGGAATTCCGACGGCTCCAACCTCGAGGCGCAGGACATGTTCCGTCTTCCGGGAATATTCCGCTCGGTCGCCCTCGAGGCGAAGCCAGAAGTGTCGGTCCGGGACATAAGAGTCACCCCCTCAATGACTTCCCTGAAAGTGAAGGCTGATATTTCCGGAGCCTCCATGGGACAGGCCATCACCTATCGCCTTTACGAGAACGTCTTGTATTCAGACGATAACGAGTTGGTCGCGGAGTTCGGCTCCCAAGGCCCCGAGGCGGTCCTGGACTATCCGGAAGCCAAGCCCTGGTCGGCCGAGGCGCCTCACCGCTACACCCTTGTGGGCGAGCTGAAAGACGCGTCGGGAAAGACGCTTGACATATTCTCTACCATAGTGGGGTTCAGGGAAGTCTGTATCGAGGGTCCTTTTTTCCATCTGAACGGCAAGCCGGTCAAACTGCGCGGGGTGAACCGCCACGAGACCGAGCCCTCCATGGGCCACGCGATTACCCGCGAGGTGATGGAGGAGGACCTCCGCCTGATGAAACAGGCTAACATCAACCATGTCAGGAACTCCCATTACCCTGACGCCCCCTACTGGTACTATCTCTGCGACAAGTACGGGATCTACCTCATGGACGAGGCGAACATCGAGAGCCACCACTACCGTTATGGCGAGGCCTCTCTCTCCCATCCAGTCGAATGGAGGGACGCCCATGTGGCGAGGATGGTGGAGATGGTCACCGCCAACTACAACCATCCCAGCGTCATAATCTGGAGCATGGGCAACGAGGCCGGCCCCGGGAAGAATTTTGAATATACATACGCCGCGGCCAGGGCCATAGACCCTATGCGCCCGATCCAGTACGAGCGGAACAACGACATCTCCGACATCGGCTGCAGCCAGTATCCATCGGTGAAATGGGTCCAGAGAGTCGCGACGGGTAAGAGCGACGTGAAATATCCATACCACATCAATGAGTTCGCGCACTCCATGGGCAACGCCCTCGGCAATTTCGCCCAGTACTGGAAGAGCATCGACTCGACCGACTACTTCATGGGCGGCGCCATCTGGGACTGGGTGGACCAGTCGCTTTGGAATTACACGAAGGATGGAGTCAGGTATCTGGCCTCCGGGGGAGACTTCGGCGACGTGCCCAACGACGGGCAGTTCGTGATGAACGGCCTGTTGAACGGCGACCGTTCCCCGAAACCCCAATATTTCGAGGTCAAGAAGGTCTATCAGAACCTCTACACAAGCCTGGCCGACTGTTCCGGGAATTTGGCCACGCTGCTCCTGTTCAACAGAAATTACTATGAGCCATGCTCTTACGACGCCCGTTGGACACTGGTCGCGGACGGGAAGGTGGTCAGGAGCGGTTCGTTTGATGTTGACGGACTCGGCCCCCGGGAGGAGGACATACGCTCTTTGGATGTCGGTCTTGTCCCCGCCGGAAAGGAGTGCTATCTCAACGTGTACTACACCTTGAAGGAGGACCTGCCTTGGGCGGATAAAGGCTATGAGGTCTGCAAGGACCAGATGTTCCTCCCCGATCATTCCCTCATCCCGGCGGAAACGAAGAATCTCTCTTCCCGCCGCGCGCCCAGACGTCTCATCGACAGGAAGACTGGCCGTCTGGTCGTCAAGGGTTGGGGATTCAAGGCTGAGTTCGACACCCTCCAGGGCACCCTGGCGCGCTTGAGATATCACCGGAAAGATGTCATCGTTCCCGGCCAGGGGCCTCGCCTGAACGCCTTCCGGGCCATAATCAACAACGACGGATGGGCCTATAGGGGCTGGTTCAGGCAAGGGCTTCACAACCTGGAGCATCAGGCCTCCAACATGGTCGTGACCGCCGCGGACGGGCATGTCGAGATCTCGTTCGACGTGGTGTCCAAGGCTCCGAACGGCGCCCATCTTGTCGGCTCCACCGCCTCCCACGATCGCTCGATCGCGGAGGACAAGGACAGTGTCTCCGTGATGCGTTTCATCTCCCATGTCACTTGGACTGTGGGCCGTGACGGAAGCGTGACCTTGAACTCGAAGATATCCTCGAACAGGCCGGACATCCCCCTCGGACGTATAGGCTATGTCATGCGGGTCCCCGCCTCCATGGACAGGTTCTCCTACTATGGCAGAGGCCCTGTCGAGAACTATTCCGACCGCTACACCTGCGCCTTTGTCGGAATATACGATAGCGATGTGGCCGGGCAGGTTACCCCTTACACTAAGCCTCAGGACATGGGCAATCACGAGCAGGTACGCCGGGCCTCTCTCAGTGGCCACGGAAGGAAGGTCGTGTTCGAGGCCACAGAGAACAATTTGCGGCGCTCGGATTCCGGCCTCCCCGTGATGTCCGTGAGCGCCCTGCCATATTCGGCTGTGGATCTCGTCCTCGCCTCTCACTCTCATGAGCTCCCGGCTCCCGGCGACACCTGGTTGTGTCTCGACGCCGCTGTCACCGGTCTTGGCGGCAACAGTTGCGGCCCCAGCCCTCTCGAGGAGGACCGGGTTTATTCAAACGCCGAGTTCGGCTTCACTATCAGGAGGAAATAGCGGATCCTTTACAGGAGAATATCCAGGATTTCCGGGAATGTGGCCACCTTGAACAGCCTGTGGTGGTCATATTCCTCGGTGTGCTCGAGTTTCCACAGCATCTCGGCCGGGATGTGGACGCCCCATCCGCCCAGCTGAAGGACCGGCTCGATGTCGGACTTGAAAGAGTTTCCCACCATCATCAGGCTCTCCGGCCCTATGCCGAGGAAGGAGCAAAGCCCGAGGTATTCCTTCTGGGACTTGTTCGACACTATGTCAATGTGACTGAAGTACTTCCCGAGACCTGAACGCTCGATTTTCTTCTCCTGGACATCAAGCTCGCCCTTCGTGAGCAGCGCCAGAGTGTACCGCCCGTCGGAACGTAGGGCCTCGAGGGTCTCGACCACCCCTGGAAGGGGCGTCGCGGGATTGTGGAGTATCTCCCGGCCGCTCTCGATGATGTAAATAATCTGGTCAGCGGTCACCTTACCGCCAGAAAGCTTGATCGCGTTCTCGATCATGGAGAGGGTGTACGCCTTCGCCCCGAAGCCGTAGTCCTCCATATTCTTGAACTCGATCTTGTAGAGCTCGTCGGAAATATATTGGAAATCACCGTATTCCGACAGCTTGTCGGCGACTTTCCGCTCGGCCTCCCTGAAAAGGGGCTCGTTCGACCAGAGGGTGTCGTCGGCGTCGAACGCTATCACTTTCAGTCCTTCGATCATGTAATTCCGGGTTCTTGTCCGCGAATATACACGAAAGAAGACTATCTTTGCAACCGATAAATCGAATAACACTTCTTTGGATATGAAGAAACTCGCCATCTTTTTCCTTCTCGCGTTGGTCCCGGCGTCGGTGATCTCGTTAGCGCAGACACGTCAAGACCGTCTTACGGGGCATGTGTACTATTTCGCGTCCGATTCCCTTCGAGGAAGGGCCGCCGGCTCGGAAGACGCCGCCAAGGCCGCGGGATATATTGTCCGCGAGTTCGAGTCGATAGGACTGAAGCCGTTCTATGATGACTGGTATATGCCTTTCACCAAAAAAGGCGTCAGATACAAGAACGTCGTCGCCGTCATTGAGGGCAACGATCCCGATCTCAAGGACCAGTACATCGTGGTGGGAGCCCATTATGACCACCTTGGGGTAAAGAATGACAAGATTTACAACGGTGCTGACGACAACGCTTCCGGCACCGCTTCTGTGATAGAGCTGGCCAGGATTCTCAGCGCCCGTCGCGACCAGTTGAAGAGGACGGTCGTGATCGCCGCCTTCGACGCGGAGGAGCTCGGACTCTTTGGCTCCACAGCCCTCGCCGAGAAGATGATCGACGAGGACCATCTGGACGTGCGCCTGATGATGAGCGTGGACATGGTGGGCTGGTACAAAGCGACCGGCACCCTTACTCTGATGGGTGTGGCCACCATCAAGGACGGGAAAAAGGTGCTTGAGTCGGACAAGATCAACCTGAAGTTTGTCAACTTCGAATGGTCTCCCGTAACCGCGACCGACACGGAGGGTTTCGCCAAGAGACATGTTCCCACACTTGCTGTGTCCACTGGCCTCAAGTCTCCTTACCACAAGCCTGAGGATGACGCGGAACTGATAGATTATGAGGGCCTTGACAAAGTCACGGATTATCTGTCCGACCTGACTCTCTCCGTCGCCTCGGATGGCGGCTTCGCCGCTTCGGGTAAGGTGGCCGGGAAGCATCGGGGGACCCTGCCTGTGTTCGAGGCGGGTGTGTCGCTGGCTTGGGGCAATACATGGTTCAAATTCCCCGACGCCGCTTTCGAGGGAAAGACAGGCTTCACTTACGGGGCGGGTCTGAGTTTCCAGCTCAATTTCGGGAGCGAACGTAGATGGGGACTCCGCGCCGAGCCGACTTTCCTGCGGGCTTCCGCCCGATATCCGGATGAGTCTGACCTGTACTCGTCAACTCTCAAGTACAAGGGGAACGAGATCCTGATTCCTGCCCAGCTTGTGTTCCAGAGACAGGACGGAGCTTTTTATCTCGGGTTCGGCGGCTACTATGACCACCATCTCAAGACATCCCTGGCCGTTGACCAGACCATAAAGACGGGTGGTTACGGCGTGTCTGGCGTGTTCGGTATCCGGGCGGCTGGTATAGGCATGGAATATATGTGGCTGTGGCCGACATCTCCGTTCTTTGACGGAAAAAGTGCCCCGTCGGTCAGACAGGGCACTGGTCTCTTCAAGTTGTACAAGTACTTCTAGCAGCCTTTCGCCTCCTCCCACTGGGCGCGGAGAAGGTTGACGGCGGCGGTCACGAGAGTGGCCCTGTCGCCTCCGCATCCGCACTCGAAGCTGACGTATTTGTCATACCCCATCTTCTGGAGGGCCTTGAACCCGGCCACGTAGTTGTCAACCTCACCGTCCTCGCCAGGCATGCGACGGTTGCCGCGGCTGGCGATGTGGACATGCTGCAGGTACTTCTTGCCGGCGGACATCAGGGCGCCGAAGTCGCAGGTCTCCTCTTTCATGTGCCAGAAGTCGCCCATCGCCTTGACACCCTCGCTGTCAGCGTCGCGGGCGATAGCCGCGGCGTCGGCCACAAGTCGCATGTAGAACGCCTCTGCCCTGTTGAGGGGCTCGAGGATGACGGTGGTGCCGCATGAAAGGGCGAACTCACCAAGTTTGTGCAGCTCCTCGCAGAGATAGTCGCGGGTCTCAAGGGTGTGAGGCATACAAGGCTTCTGGTGGTTGAAAGCCGGAACCATGATGACTCCGGTGGAGCCAAGCTCACCCGCGGCCTCGACAATCTCGCGCATGGTGGTGTCGAACTGGGCCTTCACGGCGGGATCCTCGGCGAGGATGAAGCCCTCGAAGCCGGCGCAGATGGCCGAAACCTGGACGTTGCGGCCTTTCAGCGCCTCGCGGATCCCCGGGACGCGGCCGGCGAGCCCTTTTCCGCCCGGTTCGAAACCGGTGATGCCGAGCTTTTCCATGAAGTCCAGCTTTTCGGCGAGGGTGTCTCCGGGGGTGAGCCCTTCCTGGAAGGAGAGGTGGAGCGGCACGTCAGGAG
>CADBRH010000007.1 GCA_902797035.1 uncultured Bacteroidia bacterium
ACTAATGTTGCTGTACCAGGACTCGAACCCAGACTAAGAGAACCAGAATCTCGCGTGCTACCATTACACCATACAGCAGAGATGTAGCGCCTACGGGACTCGAACCCGTGTACCCGGCGTGAGAGGCCGGTATCCTAACCGCTAGATGAAAGCGCCAAAATAAATAAAGATCGTGACGGGTGGGCGCTGAGGGATTCGAACCCCCGACCCTCTGCTTGTAAGGCAGACGCTCTGAACCAGCTGAGTTAAGCGCCCACATTGGCGATTGCAAAGATGGTCTCCAACCATCATTTGCTAAACGCAAATTTTTCAGCCGTCACCGAGAGTTGAACTCGGGACCTCATCCTTACCAAGGATGCGCTCTACCACTGAGCTATGACGGCAACATAAATGTGACTCCTACAGGATTCAAACCTGTAACCTTCTGATCCGTAGTCAGATGCTCTATTCAGTTGAGCTAGGGGACCGTTGGCTTTATTCGGCGGCCTCTTTCTTGGCGCCCGTGAACTTGCGCTCCTTGATCCTGGCCTTCTTACCGGACAGTTTGCGGAGGTAGAATATCCTGGCCCTGCGAACCTTACCGACCTTGTTCAGCTCGATGTTCTCGATGAACGGTGACTGGAAGGGGAAAATCCTCTCGACACCGATCCCACCGGAAACCTTGCGGACGGTGAAAGTCCTTGTGGTGGGGGTGGCGCCTCTCAGCTGGATGACCACGCCCCTGAAGTTCTGAAGCCTTTCCTTCTCTCCTTCCTTGATCCTGTAAGTCACGGTGACGGTGTCACCGGCTTTGAATTTGGGGAAGGTGGCAACTTTCTCGTTAGCGAAAGATTGCTCTACGATTTTCATTAAATCCATCTTTCAATACTTTTTACGCAACATTACGCACATTTGATAACGACCCGTAAGAGGTTGCCCTTAAATTTCGGACTGCAAAAGTACGAATATTTTCGCAAACCCAAAATTTTTTTGAGGGAATATTTAAAAAATATCCTTGATCTTGTCGAATACGGCTTTGTCGTCCCTGGAAGGATCCGGCGTGAACGACCTGCTCGCTCTCATGGCCTGAAGGGCGGCTTTCTCCTCACTCGAGAGTCTCTTCGGGATCCAGACGAGTATTTTGACATACAGATCTCCCGTGCCGCTCCCGTATCCGCTCACCGCGGGAAGACCTTTCCCCCTGAGTTTCACGACCGCTCCCGACTGGGTGCCTGGCTCCACTTTCACCTTATAGGATCCGTCCAGGCAAGGGACCATGATCTCGGCCCCTAGGATGGCGTCAGTGACTGAAATGGTCGTGGAGTAAAACAGATTGTTTCCCTCTCGCTTTAGTGTGGGGTGCTCGACCTCCTCTATGATGACCAGAAGATCGCCGTTCACGCCGTTGTGAGGGGCCGAGTGCCCTTCACCACGAAGCGTCAGCTGCATCCCGTCCTCGACTCCGGCGGGAATCTTGACCTTGACTGTCTCCCTTCTCCTGACGAGTCCGGTCCCGCCGCAGGTCCGGCAAGGGTTGGTCACGATCTTGCCCTCACCACCGCACTGAGGACACGTGGAGTAGGTCATCGTCCTGCCGAACAGGGAGTTCGTGACATGTTGCACCTGTCCCGATCCCTTGCAAGTGGGACAAGTCTTAATGTCGGAGGCGTTTTTCGCCCCGCGGCCTCCGCAGTCTGGGCACGGCCTGTTGCGCTCGATCGTGATCTCTTTCTCGACACCTCTGGCGATCTCCTCAAGGGTCAGACGGATTCTCGTGCGGATGTCACGGCCTTTATAGACCCGGGTCTGTGTCCTTCCCGAGGAACTCCCGTTCCCGAACCCGAATCCGCTGAAACCTCCTCCAAAACCGCCGAATCCACCGCCGAACAGATCACGGAGAAGGTCTTCAAGATTGCCGAATCCGCCGCTGAAGTCAGGCGCTCCCTGGCTGTCCACGCCGGCGAAACCAAACTGGTCGTACCTGGCCTTCTTCTCGGGGTCACTGAGTACCGAGTACGCTTCTGATGCCTCCTTGAATTTCTCCTCGGCTGTCTTCTTCTCGGCTTCCGTCCCGTCTACCCAGCGGTCTGGATGCCATTTCATGGCGGCCTTCCTGTAGGCCATCTTTATCTCGTCGGCCGTGGCGTTTTTCCCGACCTCGAGCACCTCGTAATAGTCTCTCTTCTCTGCCATAAGCGGAGCCTCCTATATTCCCACCACTACTTTGGCGTAGCGGATCACCTTGCCTGAGAGGGTGTAGCCGGTCTGGACAACATCGAACACAAGACCTTTCCTCTCCTCCTCCGGAACCGGGATCTGGGCCACGGCCTCGTGGAAGTCGGTGTCGAATTTCTCGTCCTTGGCTTTAATCACCTCCAGACCCTTGGTCTTAAGGTAAGCCATCAATTTGTTGTATATCAGCCCGGTCCCTTCCAGGGCGACCTTGTCATCAGCCTCCGAGAGCATCTTGAGCGCCCTCTCGCAGTCGTCAAGGACCGGGAGAATGCCCTTGATGATGTCGGCGTTCGCCGTGCCGACAAGCTCGAGCTTGGCCTCGGCGGAATGTCTGCGGAAATTCTCGAAATCAGCCATCAGGCGGAGATAATCATCCTTCTCTTTGGCCACGCTGGCCTTCAACTCCTCGTTCTCTTTCCTAAGGGCCTCGACAGCATTATCCACTTTCTCCTTATTATCCTTTCTCTCCTCTTTCACATCCTCCGCGGGTGTCTGGCCGATCTTCCCTGGAGCCGCCGGCTTCTCACTTTTCTTCTTGCTCATCTCTGAATATCTTAATCTTCGAACGTTTCCGTGTATATCAAATTATCTGCCAACATCGGGACGCTGACAGAATGTCATGTAATATGGGAGGAAGCTAGCCTTTCCTGGCAAGATATTGCTCCGCCTTGTAGGTGAGTCCCATCAGCAGGATCGATATCACGCACGCCCCGAGGAACAGGATGAAGACAGTGTCGAGACCTGCGCTCTTCATCACGAACCCAATCAGGATGTTCGCCAGGACAGCGGTGCCAAGCACGTAGCCGAGGAAGCCGGTAAGGCCGGCCGCGGTTCCGGCGGCGTTCTTCGGCGCCAGGTCAAGGGCCTGGACACCGATCAGCATCACCGGGCCGTAGATGAAGAACCCGATGGCGATCAGGCAGGCGATGATGACGGTCAAGTTGTCCAGATTCTTCCAATAGACGAATATCGCCACCGCCACCAGTGCCATGAACAGTATGGTCGGAAGGGCCCGCCGGCCGTTGAACACCTTGTCGCTCAGCCATCCGCAGAACAGGGTCCCGGGGATCGCGGCGAACTCGTAGGCGAAGTAGGCCCACCCGGTGCTGGTGATGTCTATCCCCTTGTCGGTCAGGATTTTGGGAGCCCAGTCTAGGCAGCCGTAACGGACCATGTAAACGAAAGCGTTGGCGAAGGCGATGTACCAGAGGAGTTTGTTGGAAAGTACGGTCTTGAATATGTCCTTCACGGACATCACCTCTTCGCTCTTCTCTGTGTAATGCTTGGCGGCGTGGCCGGACCATTTCTCGATAGAAGGGAGTCCGCAGGACTGCGGCGTGTCCCTTATGAGGCAATAGGCGACAATCGCTATGAGGATCGCCACGGCGGCCGGGAACACGAACGAGCCGATGAGGAAATAATGGTCGGCGTGTGCCCCGTAGAACCAAGAGCCGAACCATACGGCGCCGTATGTCGCCATCGGCCCGACCAGGGCTCCCCCCACATTGTGGGCGCAGTTCCACACTGACATCCATGTGCCTCTCTCCTTGATCGAGAACCAATGTGTCATTACCCTGCCGCAAGGGGGCCATCCCATACCGTTGAACCATCCCACGAGGAAGTTCAGGGCGGACATCAGGAATATCGCCCAGCCCTTGCGCTCAATCCCGAGCCACTGGACCGGCACGATCATGAAGGCCATCGAGAGTGCCGCCATGACAAGGCCGAGAGGCAGGAACTTACGGGCGTCGCTGCGGTCCGAGATGCTGGCCATCAGGAACTTGGAGAACCCGTAGGCGATGGCGTTCATCGACAGGACGATGGCGAGTTCCTGGGTGGTGAAGCCTAGGGCCTCGAGTCCCGGGATCGCCATGGAGAAATTCTTCCGGACGATGTAGAAGCCGGCGTAGCCTATGAATATGCCCAGGAACACCTGCAAACGCTTTTTCTTGTAGGCCAGATCGACCCCCGGGCCGGTCATAATCTCTTTGTGAGGAGGAGGTGCAAGGAATGAGCTCATAACGCGAATATAATCATTATTGATGTTTTTTCGTATATTTACAATCGCTATGAAATCATTGGACAACTACGACAAATACCAGCGTCATTTCTCGGACGACCAGTTCTGGCACAAGCTTAAGAGAATGGCGCGGAAGGCCGGTATTAAGGTCGTGTACGCGGCCCTGCTGCTTTATTATGTCCTACGTAACCCGGGAACCCCGAGAGCTGACAGGACAAAGATAATCGGGGCCTTGGGCTACCTCATCCTTCCCGCGGACCTGATTCCTGATTTCATTCCCGTGGCGGGGTACACGGACGACTTGGCGGCTTTGATGTGGGCTCTGTATTCCGTGGCCAAAAATGTCACCCCCGAGGTGAAAATCCTCGCTCGCCAGAAACTCGGCGAGTGGTTCGAGGACTACGACTATTCAGCCCCCGAGGACCAGTCATAGCATGCCGAGCTATCTCCAAATAGAGAATATCTCCAAGTCATACGGCCCGAAAGTCCTTTTCGAGCGTATCGCTTTCAATATCAACGAGGGGGACAAGATCGCCCTCATCGCGCCCAATGGGACAGGGAAGACCAGTCTGCTGCGGATCATCGCCGGCAAGGATAGCTCTGACTCCGGGGGGAAAGTTCTCTTTCTCAAGGACATAAGGATCGCTTTTCTGGAGCAGGAATACGACTTCAATCCCGGCGCCACCGTCTGGGACCAGATTATTTCCGACAGCCGGAAATGGATGGAGGGTCTCGACCCCGAGCATGTCGCCGCACACGAGCTCCGGATCCGCCAGCTTCTGACCTCGTTAGGACTGTCCGACTCGTCGAGGCTGATGGGTGGATTGTCCGGCGGAGAGGTCAAAAGGGTGGCTTTGGTGGTGATGCTCGCCAGCGAGGCCGACTTCTACATAATGGACGAGCCGACCAACCATCTTGACATCGAGGCGATCGAGTTCCTGGAGAACTATCTCTCCCACGCCCGCTGCACCCTCCTGATGGTGACCCACGACCGCTATTTCCTCGACAGTGTGGCGAACACTGTGATGGAGCTGGACAGGGGGCGGGTTTATATCTATAAAGGCGACTACCAGAACTATCTGGAGAAACGCCAGGAGAGGATCGACAACTACAACGCCGAGACGGACAGGATCAGGAACATCTTCCGCCGGGAGCTGGAGTGGATGCACGCGAGCCCATGCGCCCGCACAGGGAAGGCGAAGTCCAGGAAAAACGCGTTTTATGAGATTCAGGACAGGGCCTCCCAAGTGTACAGGATCAACACTGTGAGCCTGGAGGAGATAGGTCAGGCCTCAAGGCTCGGCACAAAGATCATCAATTGCCGCGACCTGGGCTTCAGCGTCGGCGGAAAGACCTTGCTGAAGAGTTTCACATATAATTTCCAGCGCTACGAGAAAGTCGGGATAGTGGGCGGCAACGGGACCGGGAAGACCACCCTCATCAACATCCTCACCGGGGAGCCGGGCCCGGACTGCCAGTTTGAGATGACCGGGAGCGTGGAGAGGGGAGAGTCTTTGAATATCGGCTATTACCGGCAGGACGGGATGTCCTTCGACGAGGACCAGACAGTCCTGGAGACAGTGAACGATACCCATCTCCTTGGCCGTTTCCTGTTCCCTCACGATATGCTCAACAGCAGGATCAGGAAGTTGTCGGGAGGGGAGAAGAGGAGGCTTTATCTGCTGACCGTCCTAATGCGTCAGCCCAACCTCCTCGTGATGGACGAGCCGACCAACGACCTTGACATCGTGACACTCAACGTGTTGGAAGAGTATCTCAAAGACTTCAAGGGCACACTCATTATAGTTTCCCACGACCGCCATTTCCTTGACCGTCTGGTGGACCATCTGTTCATATTCCAGGGTGACGGGACACTTAAGGACTTTGTCGGGAGTTACAGCCAGTACAGGGAGGCGGAGCGCCGCCGCCAGCCCAGGCTCTCATCCCCTAGTCCCGACCCCGCCGGCTGTCATCCTGAACGAAGTGAAGGATCTCCCTCCCCACGACCCCAAACCGCCCCGGGCGTTCCCCGGAAACTCACTTACAAGGAACAGAGGGAGCTGGAACAGCTTGAGAAGGAAATAAAGTCCTTGACGGAGGAGAAAGCTCTCCTTGAGTCAAAGCTCGGGGGAGGGCTCACCGATGTGGATGAGCTGCGTACTGTATCGGCCAGATATTCAGAGGTTTCCAGCCTTCTCGACGCCGCTGAGACCCGATGGCTGGAACTCTCTATTTGAAGAATTTATCGACTTCCTTCACAGCGTGGGGCAGGGCGAAGACGACCACCCTGTCATATTCCTCGATCCTTGTCGAGCCGACGGCTATCATGGACTCGCTGCCCCTGATCACTCCTCCGATCACGGAGTCTTTGGGGAACGAGAGGTCTTTCAGGGCGCCCTTGGTGATGGCGCTGCCGGGTGGCACGGTGTATTCAAGGACCTCAGCGTCAGTGCCGCTCATGTATTTGACAAGCCTAGCCTTGCCGCTCAGGGTGAACTTGAACAGGCGGCCGGCGGTGATGAGTTTCTTGTTTATCACTGAATCGACCCCCATTTCCTCGGCTAGATGGATGTACTCGATGTTCTCCACCTCGGCGATGGTTCTCTCTACCCCGAATTTTTTCGCTGAGACGCAGGCCAGCACGTTCGCCTCGTCTTTCCCTGTCAAGGCTAGAAAAGCGTCGAATTCCCTGACCCCCTCCTCGAGCAGTAGTCCGGAATCTCGTCCGTCTCCTACCACAACCACCACATTGTCAGGCAGTTTCTCGGACAGGGCCATGGCCCTGTCGCGGTCTTTCTCAAGGATTTTCACCAGACTGATTTTCTTGCTCAGCTGCTCAGCCGCCAACTCGGCGATCTTGGAGCCTCCGAGCATCATGACCCTGTCCGTCTCGACGTTGCTCTTTCCGAGGAACCTCATCAGGAAACTGATTCCCTCGCGGGTGGCTATGATGAAGACAAGGTCGTGGTACATCAGCTTGGTGTCGAATTTCGGCATGATGGTCTTACCCCCGCGTGAGATGGCGATGACCCTGAACTGAAGCTCGTCCTTGGAGGTGATGGCCGCGAACTCGGCGATTTTCATGTCCAGGAGGGGAGAGTCCTCCTCCAGCTTGAACACCTCCACCTGAAGCTTCCCCCTCGCGAAATCCATCGACTCGCTTGACGACGAGTGCTTGAGGATGTCGAATATCTCATCGGCGGCCAGTTTCTCCGGATAGAACATCAACTCGATGCCCATCTGCTTGAACAGCAGCTTGTTTTCCGCGGTAAGGAAGTCGTTGTCGTCGATCCTGGCGGTGACTTTCCTGGCGCCGAGGTTCTTGGCCAGAAGCGCGCTCACGATATTCACGTCCTGAGGCACGAAAGGGACCACGGAGATGAACAGGTCGGCGTTCTGGACATCGGCCTCCCTCATCACTTTCAGCGAGGAGGGCTGGCCCTGGACGGCCATAACATCAGCGATTGAGGTTATATTTTTGAGCCTCTCAGGGTTGTCGTCGATGATCGTGATGTCGTTAGCCTCCTGCCGAAGCATCTTCGCGAGATGTGACCCGATCTCACCGGCACCTTGTATGACGATTTTCATATCCTTTTCCTTATGTAGGCAAATATACCACTTCCTTTGAGAATCGCCAAAGGGACGATCCACTTGGGGAACAAAAACGGGGCCTGTATTCCTTGATGGCTCTCGATAAACCTTTGAATATCAGACACTTCTGTTTTGGATGCCAGTTTCCTGTATTCCTTGTGGGCGGCTGTCACCGACTTGAACAGGGAGACCTTGCCGCTCAGAAGGTACACCATCGCCGAGCAGACGTCGAGGACTCTCCTGGCGAATATGGTCCTTCCCGCCTTCCGGACCGCTCTTCCCGCGGCCTTGGATGGGGAAATACCGGTATATCGCAGGGCGTATGTCTTGGCGAGGTTGTTCCGGAGCATCAGGAGGTTGTTGCGGTAGTTGAGCCGTAGCTTCCATGGGGAGTCGTTAGGCAGGGTGCCGCCTCCAACGTGATAGACGACAGACTCCGGCACCACGTTCACCGACCTTCCCTCGAGCTGGAGCCTCCAGCAGAGGTCGATCTCCTCCATGTGGGCGAAAAACCTGTCGTCGAGTCCCCCCGCTCTCTCATAATCTTCCCGTCTGACCATCAGGCATGCGCCTGTGGCCCAAAACACCTTGGCGGGGGAGTCGTATTGCCCCTCGTCTCTCTCCAGCCTTTTCAGAACCCTTCCGCGGCAGAAAGGGTAGCCGAACCGGTCGAGCAGGCCGCCGGCGGCGCCGGCGTACTCGAAACTGCCCCTGTCCTGCCAGGAATGGAGCTTCGGGGCGCAGGCCGCGCATTCCGGATGGCTGTCCATCCAGGCGACAAGCGGCTCGAGCCAGCCCTCCGGAGCCTCGATGTCGGAGTTTATCAGGGTGAAATACTCGAGGTCCTTACCAGCGTCGGAACCTCTCAAGATCTCGAAGGCGCTGTTGTAGCCTCCCGTGAAACCTTGGTTATTGTCGAACCGGATCAGCCTGACATCAGGAAACTCTTTGACCATCAGCTCGACAGAGCCGTCGGTGGAGCCGTTGTCGGCGACAACGACCTCCGCCCCCTCCGGCATGCCGGCGACAAGGGACGGGAGGAACCTCTTCAGGAAATCCCTTGTGTTCCAATTGAGTATGACAACCGCGGTTCTCATCTATTGCAAACTTATAAAAAAAGTTGCTATTCTCTGAACAATTGCCTATTTTTATACCGTTTTTATGGGTTATTATCAAGTTGTCCAAAATCGTCTCGCTAATTCTAATACTAATACCAAAATTTATATATTCAATTCCACTCTTTTATTAAACCACAAACCTATGTCGCACAGAAAACAGCTGATTTTGACACTTTTGCTGTCAATGGTTGCCACGTTCGGCCTGTTCGCTCAGAACCGGACGGTGACGGGTGTCGTCCGTGACGCCAAGGGAGCGGCTCTCCCTGGCGCCGGCGTGATGCTCGTCGGGACAACCCAGGGAGCGGTGACCGACGTCAACGGTAACTTCTCGCTCTCCGTGCCATCCGGGAACGTCGTCCTCGACGTGTCCTCGCTGGGTTATGTCTCCAGGAAGGTCGAAGTACCTGCCGGGCAGAACAACGTCTCGGTCGTCCTCGAGGATGACTCATTCTCGCTGACCGAGACTGTTGTAGTCGGTTACGGTACACAGAAGAAGGTCAACCTCACAGGCGCCGTCGAGGCCCTTGAAGGAGAAGCCCTCGAAGGCCGCACGGGAGCCAACCTGACCCAGATGCTCGTCGGCGCGATCCCTAACCTCAACATCACCCTGGCCGATGGTAAGCCGGGACGTACGGCGGACTTCAACGTCCGTGGTACCGGATCCATCAACGGCGGTAGCGCCCTCGTCCTGGTGGACGGTGTCGAGAGCGATCCTTCCATGATCAATCCCGACGACATCGAGAGTATCTCCGTCTTGAAGGACGCCGCTTCCTCCGCCATCTACGGAGCGCGCGCCCCTTACGGAGTCGTCCTTATCACCACCAAGAACGCGTCCGCGGGCAAGGCCAAAGTCACCTACAACGGTAACTTCTCTATGCAGAGGCCCGAAAACCTCCTGGACCTTGTCACCGACGGATACGTCTGGGCTGAGCACTTCTACAAAGCTTATAACTCTTACCAACTTTCCAACCCCTCCGGTATCAACAAGACCCAGCAGTTCTCCCTCGCTTGGCTCGAGGAGTACAAGAGGCGTCACGACACCGGCAATTTCGGACAGGTCATCTCCGACGGTTCTATAGGGACAAAGGGACGTTACGTCTATTATCCCGAGAACGTGGACTACATCGGCACCCTCTACAAGGACTGGGTATTCAGCCAGAGCCACAACCTCTCCGTGTCCGGTACCGACGGTAAGTTCGACTATTACCTATCGGGCCGTTACTACTATTACGATGGACTATATGACCATCCGACCCAGACCGACCACTACAAGTCCTACAACACTCGCTTCAAGGCTGGTTATCAGGTGACTCCGTGGTTGAAGATCAGCGACAATATCGAGATCGCTTACAACAATTATTACAACCCCCTCACCTTCTCCGAGGGTTCCGGAGAGATCTGGAGATGTATCGCTGACGAGGGTCACCCCTCATCCCCGATCTACAACGAGGACGGTACCGTCACTTATTCCGGTGTTTACACCATCGGTGACCTCTTCCAGGGAAAGAGCGGCCAGACAACGATCAACGAGGTCCTGCGTAACACCGCCTCCTTCACCGCGAAGTTCTTTGAAGACCG
The DNA here is from genome assembly GCA_902797035.1 of uncultured Bacteroidia bacterium. Classification (GTDB taxonomy): domain Bacteria; phylum Bacteroidota; class Bacteroidia; order Bacteroidales; family UBA932; genus Cryptobacteroides. The sequence goes on from CADBRH010000007.1 coordinate 10,522, forward strand.
TCTTAGGCTTAACGGTGACTTCACCTACAGGAAAAAGACTTATGACCGTAACAAGAGGCAGGTCCGTACTCCTTATTCCAAGGGAGTCGATTCCAATGGTGACCCTCTCCTTGAGACTATAGCCTCGGCTCCCCAGTCCAGGATGTACGAGTACGCTGACGCGACTCGTTATTTGGCCACGAACATCTATGCCGAGTTCGAGGAGACCTTCGCCCAGAAGCATTACTTAAAAGCGATGGCTGGATGGAACTACGAGCAGAGCCAGTACAAGAGAATCAACGAGGATAACACCGACCTTCTCACCCCCGATGTCGAGAACATCAACCTCGCCTTCGGTACTGATTCCAAGACCGTAGCGTCTTCCTGGTCCGCCTATAAATTCGGAGGTTTCTTCGGAAGGTTGAACTACGCCTTCGATAACCGTTATCTCATTGAGTTCAACGGGCGTTACGATGTTTCTTCCAGATTCCCGGCTAACCATCGCTGGGCCTTCTTCCCTTCAGTCTCCGTTGGTTGGAGGGTGACCGAGGAGCCTTGGTGGAACGTTTCCCCGAATTTCATCTCAGAACTCAAGTTCCGTGGTTCCTACGGTTCTCTGGGTAACGCCAACGGACTGGGGAACTACCAGTTCAAGCAGACTCTGGGCGTCTCCACTTCCAGTTACATCCTGAACGGTATCAAGCAGCGTTATCTTTCCGCTCCCGGCGCCCTTCCTGAGGATTTGACTTGGGAGACCGCCACCACCTACGACGGTGGTGTCGATTTCGGCTTCCTTAACGGAAGGCTCTCCGGATCGGCTGACTACTATATTCGCAAGACCACGAACATGATCGTGGCCGGCCCCACCGTCCCGAACGTGTTCGGAGCCTCCTCGCCTAAGGGTAACTACGCCGACCTTTCCACTTACGGATTCGAGGTCAGCTTGACCTGGAAGGATCAGTTCACCCTCGGCGGCAAGCCTTTCGGCTACAGTTTCAGGGCTACCCTGTCTGACTACTACTCGATCATCGACAAGTACAACAACGCCCAGAAGACCCTCTCCACGAACGCCAACCAGTCTCTCAACGGCAACTATTACGAGGGCATGAGGATGGGTGAGCTTTGGGGATTCGTTTCCAACGGGCTTTGGCAGGACCAGGCGGCTATCGACGCGGCTGAGGCCGGCGCCAAGGCCGCGGGACAGTCCTATTTCAACCCTCTTATCAGGGCGACAAAGGACTACAAGACCCGTCTGGGTGACACCAAGTACGAGGACCTCAACGGCAACGGTTACATCGACCGTGGTAAGAACACCGTGGATGATCCGGGCGACCGTAAGATCATCGGTAACGAGGATCCCCGTTTCATGTACAGCTTCACCATCAACGCCGATTGGAATAATTTCTGGTTCACAGCCTTCTTCCAGGGCGTGGGCAAGCATGACTGGTACCCGTCCAACGAGGCCTCTTCCCTCTGGGGACAGTATAACCGTCCTTACGGCTACCTGCCTAAGTGGCACATCGGCAACTACTGGACCGAGGAAAACACCGACGCCTACCTGCCTCGCTACTCCGGCTACAACGACACCTTCTACAAGGGTACCTGGGCCGCCAACACCCGTTACCTGCAGAACGTGGCCTACATCCGCCTGAAGAACCTCCAGTTCGGATACAACCTGCCCAAGGCTCTCACCCGGAAGATCAACATCGAGCAGATAGGGATCTATTTCACGGGCGAGAACATCTGGACCTGGTCTCCTATGTATAAGCTCACTAGGGATATCAACGTCTCCAACATCGGAACCTCCGACGTCGACCTCAGCGACAGCCGTGGTGACGCCTACAACTACCCGATCATGACCACCTACTCCCTTGGTATCAACATCACTTTCTAAAACGGATCACACGATGAAAAAGAATATATTCGCACTTCTTGCAATAGGAGCGTCGCTGATCACCGCCTGCGACTTCAACGAGGAGCCCAAGTCCTCCGCCAGCGTCGACATGGTGTTCAGTTCCGAGGGTGGTCTGCAGACCTATGCCTACTCCTTCTACAATGTGCTTCCGGACTATTCTGACGCCTCTCACAGGAACGCTACCCTGGACTATGGTCCAAAGCAATCCATCAGTGGAATGGAGGTGGGCGCCTACACGGTCAACTCCTCCACCAGTTGGTCATGGACCGCCCTGAGGAACATCAACTTCTTCCTTGAGAACAACGTCGATGAGAGGGTACCCGCGGCTGTCCGTGACAATTACAACGGTATCGCCCGCTTGTTCAGGGCCCGCTTCTATTTCGACAAACTCGTCCAATACGGGCCTGTGCCGTGGATAGACAAGGTCTTCAACTCTCCTGAGGATCCCGACCTTTACAATCCCCGTGATTCAAGGGATCTCATAATCAGCAAGATTATAGAGGATCTGGATTTCGCGTACAACAACATCACCGTCTCGGGAGTGACTTCCAACTCCTCGACCGTCAACAAGTGGATCGCGATGGGCTTCAAGTCCCGTGTCTGCCTTTTCGAGGCCGCCTGGAGGAAGTACCACGCCAACGACCAGCTTGACATCGCCCGCACCGGCTGCACCCAGTACACTCCGGACGCCCTGTACAATCTCGCCGCCCAGGCCGCCAAAGAGGTGATTGACAAGGGACCTTACAAGCTCCATGGAGGAACCGCCTACAAGGGAGGAGGTACCGGAGCCTACAGAGAGCTGTTCACCTCTATTGACACCCAGACAGACGAGGTGATGCTCGCTATCGTCTGCGACGCGGCCATCCAGCTCGGTGAGAACAACTGGTGGTGGAACTCATCCACTTACGGCCCTCACCTTGGAATGTCACGCAAGTTCGCCAAGACCTACTTGAATATTGACGGAACCCCGTACACCGAATTCAACGCCGACGGCTCCTTTAAGCAGTTCTTCGAGGAGACCAATGGTCGTGACCCTCGTATGAATATGACGCTTCGCGCCTACGACTACATCCGCAAGACCCCGGCCGGTGACGCTCTCACGCCCGCCAACTTCCAGGGTCATGCCCTATCCGGCTATCAGGTGACAAAATTCGTCATGGATGACATCAGCTACGATGATGCCCGTACCAACGACAACAACACTCCTTTGATGCGTTTCGGCGAGATCCTGCTGAACTACGCCGAGGCTAAAGCCGAGCTTGGCACCCTGTCGGACGCCGAGTGGGCCCAGACCGTGGGCGCTCTTCGCAAGAGAGCCGGTATCACTGGCGGAACCGCCGCTACCGGCACCTTGACAACCAAGCCCACCGAGGCTGACCCGTACATGGCCGCCTACTATCCTCCGATGGCCAACAATCCTGTGATGCTCGAGGTCATGCGCGAGAGGGAGATTGAGCTCGCCTACGAGGGATTCCGCCTGATTGACCTCAAGCGCTGGGGTCTCTGCAACCTCTGGGTCGAGGATCCTTGGGAGGGAATATTCATCCCCGCGATCAACGCCCCGGTCGACCTCAACGGTGACGGCAAGCCTGATTCATACTTCTACGACACTGACGCTATCGGAGACGCGACCTACGCTCCTATCGGTGTATATGTCGGAACCAAAAAGAACAACTACCTTAACGTCAAGGCTGTCGATGGTGGATACTTCATCTACTACGCCATGCCTGGCAGGGATTGGCCCCAGAGACAGTATCTCTATCCCATCCCTCAGGTCGTTCTCGACCTTAACTCGGACAAGAACCAGTTGACCCAGAATCCGGGTTGGTAGTCTCTTATCTCTGATTGAGGAAGTTCCGTCAGGTTATTCCTTGATGGAACTTCCTCTTTTTATTATCTTTGTGACATGTCACCACTCTCCAGATTGTTTTGGGCCATAACCGGCACGGTTCTCCTCCTCGCGGGTTGCGGTAAGGAGAAACCGTTGGATATCAACTTCGACCGTCCCTCTTACGAAAGCAATCAGGCCGACCTCCAGAAGTATCCCAAGACTGGGGAAATCAAAATTATCAGTTTCAATGTCCGTTACGGGACCGCTAAAGAGACTAACCCGAGCAACAATTGGGCTAACAGGTCCGCGGCCTGCTTAGCCATGATCAAAGACCACAAGCCGACATGCATAGGCTTTCAGGAGGCTATCTATGACCTCCAGTTCCTATGGTTCAAGGACCAGCTCAAGGACGAGTACGACGGGTTCGGGGTAGGCCGGGACAACGGCAAAGACAAGGGGGAGTGCATGGGCGTCCTTTACCGGAAGTCTGAGGTCAAGTTGATCGATGGCGGCACTTTCTGGCTGTCCCCGACACCTGATGTCTGCTCCAAGGCTGACGAGTGGGATGCGGCGTGCTTTCGCACAGCCACGTGGGGAATATTCGAGGTTATCGCCACCGGTAAGCGTTTCTGCTACATCAATACCCACCTTGACCACAAGGGCTCGAAGGCGCGCTCGGAGTCAATGAAACTGATAGCTGAGCGTTTCAGGCAATACAATCCAGATTACTCGCTTCCCCAGTTCCTGTCCGCCGACTTCAACGCGCAGCCCGGTGACCAGATATTCCAGAATATTCCCAACATGCGTAATTCAAGGGATTTGGCTCCTTCCGGCAAGACTGACAACAACACTACGTATAACGCCTGGGGGAGCAATGACAATTCCCGAATAGACAACATCCTATTCTCCACGCCAGCGGAAGTAAAGGAATATCACACCATAACAGAACCGTACAATAGTGTCGCGTACCTGTCAGACCATTTCCCTATTTACGCCATTTTCTCGCTTTAACATTATGACCGTCTCAATGAAACCCCTTCTGATTGTCGCCGCCTTGACTCTTTCTCTATATGCGGCGAGCGCCCAGGATGTCCGTACCTTGACTTGGTCTTACAAGCCCTATCCCGACATCGAGACTGCCTGGACCAAGGCCCCCGCCGGTTACAAGCCGTTCTACTTGTCGGCTTTCTCAAGGCACGGGAGCCGGTATCTGCTCTCTGACGACAGCTACACCAAGCCCCTGGAGATCCTGGAGGCGGCCGGCAGAGGAGGATTCCTGACCGAGACCGGGAAGTCCCTTCTCGAGGACGTGAGGAAGATCGCCGACGACGCCGTCGGTCTTTCCGGGATGCTTTTACCGAGGGGAGGGCGCGAGCACCGGCACATAATGGAGAGGACAGTCGCCCGCTACCCGGAGATATTCGCGGGTGCGGACAGCAAGATCGATGTTTACGCCTCGACGAGCCAGAGGTGCATCATGAGCATGGCCTACAGCCTTGATGCCATAACCGCCAGGAACCCGAAGATGAGATATGACCGCCATGTCGGCCCGAAGGTTCAAGCGGTGGTGTTCAACTCTTTCCCGGTCTCGGCCGCGGTTCGGGAATACGGGCGCGATTACGACGGGAGAGTCTTGGATGAGGGCGCCTGCGAGGCGGTCCTTGACAGGATATTCACTTACGGCGAGGCTGGGAAGAACAAGTATCTCGACCCGGTTGAAAGGAAGAAGCTAACGAGGTACCTTTGGGAGCTGGCCATCGACAACGCTCTGAATGACGAGCTTGGTGTGGATCTGTTCAAATATTTCACTTACAATGATTTCTACGGCGTCTGGCGGGCAGTGAACTGGAAGGAGTATTTCACCATAGGCCCTTCCCTCGAGTTCGGCGAGATTGTCCGTGACGAGGCTTCCACCACCCTGAGGCACATGATCGAGCACGCCGACAAGGCCCTCGCCGACAGGGAATACAAGGCCACGTTGAGGTATGGCCACGACTCCCAGCTGGCGCCTTTGGCGGTCGAGATGGACATAGAGGGCTGCTGCACTCCCGTCGAGGACACCGACCATCCGGAGAAATCATGGATATTGGATGATATCTGCCCGATGGGCGCCAACATCCAGATGATTTTCTTCAAGAAAAAGGGTTCCGGGGATATTCTCGTCAAGGTCCTTCTGAACGAGAATGAGGTCAGGATCAAAGGGGTGGACACCGACAGATGGCCGTTCTATCATTGGTCTGACCTTCGAGCTCATTATGTAGATGCCCTGGAGAACCGCCCGGCGTTCAACAGGGGAGGGTGGCAGATTGACACGGTGCAGGAAGGCCTTGTTTATAAGCGTTATAGCGGCAAGGAGCCGGTCTCCGGAGTCAACCAGCTCGTGTTCGCGGTCGATGTTGACATGAATAATCCCCGCTACTCGGTCAAGTTCGATATCGAGGAAGGCAATATGACCACCTCGGACGCTTTCAGGAAAGCGGGGGCCGCGGTCTCGATCAACGCCACTTATGAGAGAGTCTCATCCTTTATCAAGGTTGACGGGATAGTCTATAACAATATCGACAGTGACGTTGTCCCATACATAGGTACCCCTCCCCAGTGGAAGACAGACTGCTCGATCAGCACCGACGGAAGGGAAGTGAGGATAGACTACACGGGTAAGGACATGACCCTTCAGGAGCGTCGTGAGGCGTTCTTATCGATCAGCTATCCAAATGTGTTCGGTTGCTCTCCGATGCTCATTGACGACTATATCCCTGTCGGGAAGTATTTCGCGGCGACAAGCCTCACTGACGAGCAGGTCGGGCGCCTGAATTACGAGGATCCCTTACGACACCAGGGCGTCCGTCATCCAAGGACCGCGGTGGCCACGACCGAGGATAACCATCTGATACTCATCGTTGTAGACGGTCGCAGGCCAGGCATCGCCGAGGGGATGAACGCTTTCGAGCTGACCTCGTTCCTGGAGGAGCATTTCCATCCACGCCAGGCCATGAACCTTGACGGAGGAGGCTCAACAACAATGTGCGTCAAGGGTCACGGCGCCGAAGAAACTAATGTGGTCAACTATCCATCCGGTTCCAGAACTTTCAAGCATGATAAGGAACGGAGGGTATGCACTCATATCCATATCATTGACAATCAGGAATAGTCCCGGATCAATCTATTCCTTTTTGTGGCAATCGCCGTGGTGGCAGCAGTCGCCGTCACTGTGGTGTTTGCAGGGATGCCCTTTCTTCAATTCCTTCTCGGTAGCCTCGCGCACCCCGACCACCTTGCCGGTGAAGTTAAGGGTCTTGCCGGCCATCGGATGGTTGAAATCCATGGTCACCTTGTCGTCGGTCACCAGATAGACTATCCCGTTGACCACGTCGCCCGAGTCGCTCATCATGGGGATCATCCTTCCGACCGTCAGGAGATCGTCACGGACCTTCCCGTCAATCATGAACGCCTCCTTGGGTAGCTCGATAAGCCTGGTCTCGTCGAAGAGGCCGTATCCCTCCTCAGGAGTCAGGGTGAAGGCGAACTCCTCGCCGGGCTCCTTGCCCTCGACCTCGCTCTCGAATTTCGGGAGAAGCATTCCTGTCCCGTGAATATATTCAAGGGGGCGGTTCTCGTCGGCCTTGTCGGCAAGCGCCCCATCCACGATCAGCTCATATGTGAGGCTGACAACTTTGTTCTTTTCCGCTTTCATATTCTATAATAATTTTTTATCACGCGCTGAAATCAACATCCGCGAAGGCCAAGGTAGGGATCGCCTTGGATTTGCACGCCCTGGCGTCGTCGCCGGCGGCAAGGAGGTTTCCCCAAAGGGTCAGGAGATTGCCTGTGATGAGCGTCTCCCTGACCGGGTGGACGATCTTCCCGTCCTTGAACAGGAATCCCTCCACACCGAATGAGAAGTCGCCTGTGGCTGAGTTGCTGTTGCCGCCGTTGAATCCGGTGACAAGTATCCCGTCCCCGACAAGAGCCATTATCCCGTCCCTGTCCATGGCCGCCGGCCTCTCTAGCCACGGCGCGACACAAGGCTCAAGAACGGGCCTCATCACATCCTCTATGGTCGGGGCGATCCCCATCTTGTTGGACATGTACGTGTTGACGAAATACTCTTTCACAACTCCTTTCTCTATCACGGGTGTCTCCCTGGCGGCGACTCCCTCCGAGTCGAACAGGCGGGAGCCTGTCCGGCCTTCGCGGAGCGGCCTGTCCCAAATATCGAGCCATTCCGGAAAAATCTTTTTCCCGAGGGTGTCGATCAGGAACGAGTTCCTCTGCTGCAGGGAGAAAGCTCCCAGGGCGGCGGTGAGGGGAGTGACAAGTCTCGATGAGTTCTCGCTGTCCACGACCATGGTGTATTTTCCCCCGGGAATCTTGACAGGTCCGATCTGGGCGGTGGCCCTTTGAAAAGCCGTCTCGCCGCAATCGTTTATACTCAAGTCTTTAAGCCTCGAGGTGGAATCCCACCAGTAACCGCTGAAGCGGTTGCCACCGGAGTCTTTAACCGTCATCTCGACCCCGTATTCGAAAGAGGTCTCAGTATGGCGGCATCTCAGGCCGTTCGTGTCCATAACGAGGGTGTCGTAAATCGAGTCGGAATACTCACCCTCCTCCGAGATCAGGCCGTCGCCCTCCCTGTTTTTGAATATCGAGGCCTCCATGGCCATCCTGAGTCTCTCGTCCGAGGTCAGGTCGGGGTAAGCGGGATCGTATAGTTCCAGCTCTTTCCCGGTCAACGCGTTCTTGGCTGTCCTGGAAGGATCCGGCAGTTCCCTGCACGGGTCTTCCGCTAGCATCCTGACAGTGGCGACCGACCTTTTTATGAAATCGTCCAACTCATTTTCCACCAAACGGTTGGTGGAAAACGTACCGTATCTCCCGTCCACGAAGAGACAGACGCTCATCGACCTGTCGAGGCAATGGCTGACCTTGTCGAGCTCGCCGTTCAAGGTGCCGAAGAGTTCCATCAGGCTTTTATTGAGTGTGACCCGCGCCCCGCGCGCTCCGGCCGCGAGGGCCTTAGCGAGGCAATTCTCGGCTATCCTTATCTCCTCCGCCGTCAACATTCCGGATATTTCTTCCATCCTATTCTCCTCCTACCGTTAAACTATCCACCAGCACCGTCGGGATCCCGCAGGAGACGGGGCAGCTCTGCCCCTTCCCGCATGTCCATGCCCCATCGTCCACCTTGGGGTCGTTCCCCACGGCCACGATGTCGGCCAAGGCCTGCGGCCCGTTGCCGATTATGTTGATATCCTTCACCGGCATCGTCAGCCGGCCGTTCTCGATGAGGAACCCGCTCTTCACGAAGAATGTGAAGTCGCCCTCGCCGATCTGGACCTGCCCGTTGCTGAACTGGTCCACGTATATTCCTTTCTTGACTGAGGCGATGATGTCTTCTTTGGTGGAGTTCCCTCCCAGCATGTAGGTGGCCCGCATCCGGGGAATAGGGGCGTAACGGAAGCTCTCCCTCCGGCCGTTGCCGGTGGGGGTGACCCCGAAATGGGCCGCGCTGATCCGGTCGTGGAGGTATGACTCCAGGATCCCGTCCCTTACCATGAAGGTCTTCTGTCCGGGGACTCCCTCGTCGTCATAATTGACCGCTCCCCGGTTGCCCGGGATGGTCCCGTCGTCCACTATCGAGATAGCTTCACGGCATACTCTCTCGCCTATGCGGCCGCTGAATATCGACTGGCCCTTCTTGTTGAAATCGGCCTCAAAGGCGTGGCCCATGGCCTCGTGGAGGAGGATCCCCGATGCTCCGGCGCCCATGACAACAGGCATCTTCCCGCCTTTGGGCCTCTTGGCGGCGAATCTTTCGTCAACTCCTTTCACAGCTTCGGAGGCCATTTCCTCAAGGAGAGAGTCCGTAAGCATCTCCACGCCTGTCCGGAAGCTTCTTGATACGGTCTTGTTCTCGATCCGGTCGTCTTGGGTGAACACGATCGAGGCGGCGACGGTGCCCATCGGGCGGGTGTCGAAGGTCAGCTCGCCGAGTGAGTTGAACATGAGGATGTCGGAGACCTGGTCTGAGAGGGATATAATGACTTTATGGACTCTCGGGTCTTTTGCGCTTATGGTTCTCTGCAGGCGCTCCATGAAAGGAACGAGAGTTTTCGCCTCCGCGTCCCTCCAGTCTTTTACCATCGGGTACCGGTCGGCTTTCTGCTGGACCGGCATCTGGCAGTTTCGGAGGTGGGAGGCGTCGCCGCTCCCGACGCTTCGCTCCCTATCCGGGTAAATGGTCGCGGTGTCTCCGCCCCCTTGCCCCGCCGCGATCATTGAAGCGGCTTTGACAGCCCCGGCCATGGCTTTCATATCCGTGCTCTCGGAATACGCGTAACCCGTCCGGTCGCCCTTGAGGACCCGGATGCCGACACCGTGATCGACATGAAAGCCTCCCGACGAGACGATGCCGTCCCGCAGAAGCAGCTCATGATACGTCGTGTTCTCGAAAAAGAGGTCGCTGTAGCTTCCCCCGTCCTTGATTCCCGCCCTGACAAGCTCCTCGAGCCCCTGGCGAGTCACCTGGAAAAGATCCAGGTAGTAACTGCCCTCCTTATACATTCCTTTCTTTACTCTCTTCCCTCAGCTCTTTCTCATAGGCGGAGTTTATGGATTTGATCTTGCCGAATACTTCCGGATCCTTAACCGTCAGGCCGGCCTCTGAGCTCTCCGCGACAACCTTCAGCTTATCCTCCGAGTTGTCGCACAGTATCCATCTGTCGCTGACCGGCATGAAATCCCTGAACAGATAGTGCAAGCCCACGCTGTAGCGCCTGCGAATGGTCTCCTCCTTTATGTTGTGTCCTCCGGACTTCACCCTAGCCTTGACCCTGGAGATCGCCAGGTCCGGGGAGTGCAGCCACAGGTACAGGATGGTGACATGGTAACCTATCTCCTTGGCGTCCTTGATCACTTTCAGCAGAGATCTCGTGGCCAGGGTAGTCTCGATGCAGAAGTCCTTCCGTTGATCGAGAAGCTGTCTCATCTTTATCAGCATATAGCGGCTCGCCGCGACCGAGGCCTTCTCCGGGCTGAAGGGGGCGAGGCTCTTCGCGAACTCGTCGGAGTTAACGAACTCGCTGCATCCGAGCATCTCGGGCAGGACCGCGTATGACGCGGTGGTCTTCCCTGACCCGTTGCAGCCTGATATGATGAAGAGCCGTGGCATATTATCGCGAAAATACTAAATTCGCGTGAAGAGACCTCCACATTTGATGTATAATTCCTCGACAATCACATTGGGCGACGCCGTCAAGGAATCGCGTCCGGCCGCTTTCTCGACCATCGTGAAACCTGCCGGGTCCGCCTGCAACCTCGACTGCGCCTATTGTTACTACCTCGACAAGGCGATCCTGTACGGAGGCCGGGAGGCCGTGATGAGCGAGGAACTGCTGGAGAAATATGTCCGTCAGTACATAACGGGAAACTCCGCCGACCCGGTCACCTTCTGTTGGCACGGGGGAGAGCCTACTCTGCCCGGGTTGGATTTCTACCGTAAAGCGGTCGGGTTCCAGAACAAGTATTCTTCAGGGAAAAGGATAGTCAACTCCATCCAGACCAACGCCACACTTATTGATGAGGAATGGTGTAAGTTCTTTAGGGATAATAATTTCCTTGTAGGGGTATCACTTGACGGTCCCCAGGATATCCATGACGCCTTCCGCCGGGACAAGCGGGGGAGGCCAACCTGGGAGAGGGTGATGGCGTCAGTGGCGATGCTGAAGCGTCACGGCGTGGAGTTCAACACTTTGAGCGTGGTGAATTCCCGTTGCGAGGGCAGGGGAAAGGAGATTTATTCATTCCTCAAGTCCGTCGGAAGCCATTTCATGCAGTTCCTTCCGGCCGTGGAGCATGTCGTTGACAGGCCGGACTTCCCCCGGCCGGTGATCGTATCCCCGGAGACCGAGGGCGCCAGGCTGGCTCACTGGAGCGTTAGCGCTAAAGGGTACGGGGAGTTCCTGTGTGACATTTTCGACAATTGGGTGGTCAGCGATATAGGGGAGTACTTTGTGCAGATGTTCGACGCGACTCTCGCTCAGTACTGCGATGTCCAGCCGGGCGTGTGCTCTATGTGCGAGACTTGCGGTGACTGCCTGGTGGTGGAGCACAACGGAGATGTGTATAACTGCGACCATTTCGTGTATCCTGAATATCTTCTCGGGAATATCAGGGAGCGATCCCTTCTTGAGATATACAATGACCCCAAGCGCTTCCGTTTCGGGGTGGCCAAGCGCTCCACCCTGCCTCCGGAGTGCTTGAGATGCCATTTCTATTTCGCCTGCCGGGGGGAGTGCCCGAAGCACAGGTTTGAGAGATCGGCTTCCGGGGAGGCCAAGAACTCCCTTTGCCTCGGGCTGAAAGCCTATTTCAGGCACACCCGGCCATATTTTGAAAAGATGAGGGATTCGCTGATTTTGGGAAAAGCGCCGGCCAAGGTGATGCCCTGGGCCAGGGAAAAAATGATGAGAGATGGACAATAAGACAATAGCGCTGCTAGTCGAGTGGGCGGAGATCTATAATGATCCTAAGTATTTCAAGGAGGATCCCATAGCGTTCCCGAGGCGGTTCGCCGGGATGGAACGTTCAGGTCGCGCGTCGGTCAAGGATGTGGAGGTGGCCGCTGTGTTCGCGGCGCATTTCGCGTGGGGTCGCAGGGCCATGATAGTCCGGGACTGCGGGCGGCTCTTTGACGAGATGGGTTGGAGGCCCTATGAATATGTGATGAGAGGGGAGTGGCGGAGTGATCCGGTCAGCGTCCACAGGACCGTCAAATGGTGTGAGGTCGCCGCGATATGCTCCCGCCTGAAGGCTGTGTATGAGGAGCTTCCGAGTCTTGAGCCGCTGAGTCAGGAGGACATCAGGATCCGGGTTTTCGGCCAGAAGCCTGACCCGAAGGCGCCCAACAAGAAGATCAACATGATGCGCCGCTGGATGGTCCGCCGTGACGGCAAGGTCGATCTGGGCCTTTGGAAGGACACCGATCCCGCAGATTTGCTCATCCCTCTCGATGTCCACGTCTATGACGAGGCCGTCGCCCTCGGCCTCACTTGCCGTAAACCCAAGGACATAGTGACAGTAAAAGAAATCACCGGGGTGTTCGAAGACATCTTCCCCGGTGATCCCTGCAAAGGTGACTTCTCGCTCTTCGGCTACGGTGTCACCCATCCGAGATAGCTATTTTAAGAGTTGGTTACTCTCTCTAGCCATTTAACCATTCCGAACATGACTCCCATCGAGATGATGCAGAGGCAGGCGAAAACGCCCCAGCACCATCCCAGAGGCATGACATTGTACATCTTCGGGCCGAGGAAGAGGAACAGGTTGCCGACGGCGGTCGCGCCGAGCCACAGACCCTGGCAGAGACCCTGCATGCTCTTCGGGGCTACCTTGGAGACAAATGACAGCCCGAGGGGGGAGATGAACAGCTCAGCTACTGTCAGGAAGAAATACATCACTATCAACACCCAAGGGCCGGCTTTCAATGAGGCCTGGGTTGCGGTGTCCTGGGCTAGGAAGTCCTGGGCGGAGGGATATCCCATCTTGAATGAGAAGAGTGACAGGAATATGTAGGCTATGGCCGCGATACCCATTCCATATGCGATCTTTCTGGGAGTGGAGATCTGCCGGCCTCTCTTTCCGAGCCAGCCGAAGAACCACATTATTATCGGGGTCAGGATTATCACGAAGAAAGGATTGACAGCCTGCCAGATCTCGGGCGCTATCTTGCTGGTGTTCACGAAGTCACGAGCGAAGAACGAGAGCGACTGGCCGTTCTGGTGGAAACTGAACCAGAAGAAGATAACAACACCCAGCACGGCGAAGAGGGCGTACATCCTTTGTTTGATCTCCTTGGCCATGGCGATTTTCTCCTCCTCGGTGTAACCCACGGAAGCGGCGGCTTCCTTCTTTCCGGGATTCGGGAATATCTTCTTCGTGCAGACAAAGATGGTCAGCGAGATAAGCATCGCCAGAACCGAGGCGATAAAGGAGAAGTGGACTCCAGTGTTGAAATAATTCAGATAATTGGAGCAGAATTGTCCGATGGCCTCAAGATTGGTCGGATCGAGAACGGCTCCGGCGTTGGCAGCCTCCGCGATAAGGTTGTCGGAGACGGTGCCGTTGGCAATGAATTCATGACAAAGACGGGGGAGCTGGGCGTTGTACGAGACATTGTGCAACCCGAGCCACCACTGGCGGATCAGAGGGGCCACGAACGGCGCGATAAGTCCACCGATATTGATGAAAACATAGAAAATCTGGAATCCGGAGTCGCGTTGACCCTGGGCCCACTTCACTTTCTCAGGACCTTCCTTCGCGGCTTCCGCCTCGAAATCATCATAGAGTTGGCCTACAATGGCCTGAAGGTTCCCCTTGAAGAGGCCGTTTCCGAACGCGATCAGGAACAGCGCGACGCAGGTCAGAGGAAGCAGCCATGACTTGTTCTCCGGGGTGGCGAAGATGGGGATGGATAGAAGCGCATAGCCCAATGCCATGACAATCAATCCTTTCTGGATTGTCCCCTTGTAGTCTGACTTACGGTCGGCGATGAATCCTCCAACCAGGGCGAGGACATAGATCCCGCAGTAGAAGAAAGAGTAAATGATACCGGCTTTAGTGTCGGTCAGACCGAACTTGGAGCATAGGAATAAGGTCAGGACCGCATTCATGATGTAGTAGCCGAATCGCTCTCCCATATTGCTGAGAGCCGCGGCCAGCAGTCCTTTTGGATGGTTTTTGAACATATTTGATTGTTTTGGTTTGATTCCGAAAGGATTCACTAAAATACGCGTTATTGCCCGATTCTCCAAATTTCTCTCCATCCTTCCTTAATCGCGCCTCCGGGTTCTTCGCTTTCTTTTACCGGTGTCCCTGCCGCTTCACCACCGGCGGCGAGATTGCACCTGTTCTGTCACCGGTGTCCCTGAAACGACACCATCGGCGGCGATATCGCTCATCCTCTGTCACCGGTGTCCATAAAACGACACCATCGGCAACATGTGAATAATATCAGAAACTTTCCAGCAGGGATACGACTTCGGAATACGACAGGTTCATCACACGTGAAATCTGATTCACATCCGCAGAGAATCTCATGCGGATTTGTTTGGACAGCTCAGCCATTTCCTCCTTTGAGAGAACCTCCAAAGAAGATTTTCTTAATAATGACGCGCACATATCCGGAATCGCCGCGAGGATCAGCTGATCTTTAAAAGAAGGCAACCCGGATTCCGACTCCGCCAACCTCCTTTTTGCCTTGGACGAATTCATCAGGAAATAATACATGCGTTTAGGGGTTCGGAATAATGACTCGACGAATTTTACTGGAATATAAGATTCCGGCAATATATACCCGTCCTCGCCGATCAACATCTCAGAGGGAAGTACTTCCTTGCTTGACAACAACAGTGTCTGCCGGCGCCGTGAGAGTGCCCCTATCCGTATCCCTTTTGTCTCGACCGACCTGAAATATATGCTGCCGCTTCCCCAGGGATAGTCTCCGGAATAAAGGCATATATTCGCGGCGACCGGGTTCATAAGTACATATGCGATCGCTTTTTCCAATGACTCGTCATCTATCCGGACAGGTCGGATATCGACTCCGTTCTTTCTGAGGAACTCTTTCGAACCGTATCTGGTGGCCAGATGCTGGCTGAATCGTCGCTTGAACTCCGTTATGAACTTTCGGGCGGTGTCATGGCCGCACTGAAGAACGAAATGGACATGGTTTGACATGAGAACGAACGCCAACACACTCGCCCCAGTGACGAATGATACAATAGCCACGAGGTTCATAGCTATCTTGAAATCCCTGTCGTCCTTGAACCATACCCCTTCGCTGAGATGATCAGTTGTGACCAATTGAAATTCCAGATGATCCTGAATAGGAGGATTCTTATGAGACAGCCTTTCAAGGCCATGTTGACGCGGAAAAACCGAAATAGACGCTTCCATAGTTCATAATGTGTTTAGTTTAGTTTCCCGAAAGATAAACAATTCCCGGAGATTTCGCGTGTGATCTTAGCATCATTATTCTCGAAATCACTCTCGAAAGCTGATCATCATGTCACCGGTGTCCCTGAAACGTCACCACCGGTGGCGGAAATGCCCCGGTACCGTAGCTGGTGTCCCCACGGTAGCACCACCGGAGGCGAACAGGGGGATAAAAAAGGGCAAAACCGTGCGGGAAATGTGGGCAAGGGGTGAATAAGGGCGGCCGATAGAATGGAGCTGTAGAGTGGATGTATGAATATTCCGAGGCTTTTGTTATATTTGTAAGCTTAGAGAGAGTAACGTAGATGAGGATAGGGACAGTGATAATGAAAGGGATCATGCGGGGGCTGGGGGCGCTTCCTCTGGGTTTCCATTACGCCTGCGCGCGACCCCTGACATGGTTCCTTAAGAAAGTGATTCGGTACCGCAGGGATGTGATGATGATCAATCTCGCCCGCTCGTTCCCTGGCAAGAAGTATAAGGAGCTCGGCGAGATAGCGGACCGCTTCTACACTCATTTCGGCCATATTCTCGCGGAGTGCGTCTGGCTCGGTGGATGCCGGAACCCCGAGCGCCTGCACAGGCAAAGACTCGTCGAGTATTCGAACATCGACCTGTTCGACGAGGTATACAGATCAAGTAAGGGGATAGTGGTCCTTTCCGCCCATTTCGGCAACTGGGAGACGCTGGGAGGCTGCTTCTGCTACGATTATCGAGAAGGGGGCAAACCTCCGGAGGGTCTTGATGTCAATGATGTCGTCTTCATCTACAAGCCCCTGAAGAGCAAGATGTGGGACGAGATAATGAAAGACAGCCGCTGCGCCCCCGTTCTACGTCAGGGCTTCAAGAGTTACGTGAGCTCGGAGGATTTCCTGCGATTCGCCCTCAGGAACAGGGACCGCAAGCTTGTCTTCAACGTCATTTCCGACCAGTGCCCTTACAAGAACTCGACGGCGAACGACACGGTTGAGTTCTTGGGGCAGGAGACGAAAACGATGCTGGGCGGCGCCTCCGTGGCGTGCAAGTTTGGCTGGAGCGTGTTGTACGGGAACGTTATGCCCAAAGGGACGGGCCACTACGAGTGGAAGTTCACCGAGATCACCCGCGACGCCTCCGCGATGACTCCGCATGAGATCATGAGCGAATTTTACAAGCTTCTCCAGGCAGACATCGAGGCTTGTCCCTGGTGCTACCTGTGGACACATAAAAGATGGAAGAGATAATATTTAAACATCAATGAATATGAGACTGAACCGAAGATTGACGACCCTCCTCGCCTGCGTCTTGGCTTCCGCGTCCGCCGCGTTCGCCCAGGACGCGATGGGAACGGTTTCCTACGCGCTGCCTCAGACGACCATCACATTCGAGGTGGAGGCGGTGCTGGAGAGTTTCCACGCCGGCCCTTACGCCAAATACGCCCAGAAGTACCTGGGTGTGAACGCCCGCCAGGAGGACCAGAAAACATGCGTATTGAGCGCTGTGAAGATGACGCCATACATCGAGGCCGACCAGAGCCAGCGTTTCTATGTCACACCGGACAAGGGGGCCATGTCCTTCCTGTCCCTGACTTCCCAAGGCCTTGTCGCCGTCAGCGACGGGTCTTTCGGCAACGGTTCTCAATGGAGATTCGCCTCCCAGGCGGACGGCGATTTCTCTGACAAGGGAGTGAGTTCCAACCTCACCTCGGAGGCCACGACCTTGTTCCGCGGGGTTGACGGCAACCGCGTGGGTGTACAGCAGAACATGGTTGTGCAGAAATCCCTTGAGCAGAGGGCCCAGGAGGCCGCCGGGATGATCTTCGACCTACGTAAGAAGAGAGTCCAGATCGTGACGGGCGACACCGACGCCACGTACAGCGGGGAGGCCATGGGAGCCGCCCTGGCCGAGATCGCCGCCCTTGAGAAGGAATATATGTCCATGTTCATCGGCTACAGCGATTTCCAGACCCAGAGAATGAAGTGCGACGTGGTTCCGGAAAAAGACCGCAAGTCGCAAACTTATGTGGCTTTCCGTCTCTCGGACACCGACGGGATCGTCTCGCCCGACAACATGTCCGGCAGGCCGTATCTCCTCGAGCTGGCCCCTCAGGCTATATCCCCGGCCTCAGGCAAGCCGGCCGCCGCTAAGGGGGCAGTCGCTGTCTACAGGATCCCGGCGATCTGCTCCGTCAAGCTCACCGACGGGGTGAACCCTATCCTTCAGGACCGTGTCGCCGTCTATCAGCTCGGTTACGAGAGTTATTTCCCGATTTCTTCAAAATAATCACATAACACTATGACTATCAAAGAATTAGAGCCAAAGGCCGTTTGGGAGAATTTCTATGGCCTGACAAGGGTTCCCCGCCCTTCAAAGCACGAGGGGAAAGTCCAGGAATATCTGCTCAAGTGGGGTAAAGACCACGGCGTGGACGTCAAAAGGGACGACACCGGCAACATCATTTTCACCGTGCCCGCCACTCCCGGCTTCGAGAACCGCAAGGGCGTCATCATGCAGGCGCACATGGACATGGTGCCTCAGAAGACCGCCGAGACCAGGCACGACTTCCTGACTGACCCCATCGAGACCGAGATTAAAGGGGATTGGGTGGCAGCTAAGGGTACCACACTCGGCGCCGACAACGGCATCGGGATCGCCCTCGCCCTCGCCGTCCTTCAGGACAAGACTCTGAAGCACGGTCCGCTGGAGGTTCTCGTCACTTATGATGAGGAAACCGGGATGACCGGGGCCAACGCCCTCAAGCCTGGTGTGCTGAAAGGCGACATCCTCCTGAACCTTGATTCCGAGGAGGAGGGCGAGCTGTGCACCGGCTGCGCCGGAGGTATCGACGGGAAGGCCGATTTCAAGTACAGGACTTATAAGACCCCCGAGGGATATGTGTCCTATATGATCACGGTAAAGGGCCTAAAGGGAGGACACTCGGGAATGGATATCGCCTTGTTCAGGGGCAACGCCAACAAGGCGGTCTGCCGCATCCTCAAGGCTGTCATCGACAAGTTCCCCGAGGTCAAGGTCGCAGGGATCACAGGCGGCTCCCTCCGCAACGCCATCCCGTTTGAGGCTGAGGCGGTCATACTCATTCCGCAGGCCGACACCCGCAAGGTCAAGTCTTTGGTGGAGAAGACCTTCTCCGACTGCCAGTTCGAGTTCCAACACTCCGATCCCGGCATGGTCTTGTTCTATGACAAAGTCGCTAAGGTCGCTCCCCGTTATATCAGCCCCAAGGTCATGGACAGGGCTCTGAAAGCAATCCTGGCATGTCCGCATGGTGTCCGCAGGATGAGTGACAGCATTCCCGGCCTCACCGAGACCTCGACCAATATGGCCATTATCCACACCGCTAAGGGACACCTGACCGTCCATTCTCTAACGAGAAGCTCGATTGACGCCGCCAAGATGTTCCTCGCTGACCAGATCCGCTATGTCTTCGAGCTGGCCGGGGCGGAATATTCCCTCTCCGGAGCCTACAGCGGTTGGACTCCCAAACTCGGTACCCCGATGATCAAGGTCCTTGAGGACACCTATAAGAAGCTCTTCGGGAAAGACTTGAAGATCACGGCCACCCACGGCGGCCTCGAATGCGCCATCATGGGGGCCAAGTATCCCAACTGGGAGATGGTCTCGATAGGACCTACCATCGTGCACCCTCACTCTCCGGACGAGAGGGTCAAGATAGACACGGTCGCCCAGACCTGGAAGTTCCTCTCCGAGGTGTTAAAGAACATTCCGGAGAAGTAGATTCTTTTTGCCGATTCGGAAATAATTCCTATATTTGCAGTCCTTTGGGTTGGCATACGTTTCCCGAAGGACTGTATTTTATTTATTATCAAAAATTTACAACAAAATGTTAAAACAGTACGAGACCGTTTTCATCGCTACTCCCGTTTTGTCTGAACAACAGATGAAGGA
>CADBRH010000008.1 GCA_902797035.1 uncultured Bacteroidia bacterium
AGGTCGGCGATTTTCGCCGCCACATGGTCGTTGGTGGGATTTTGGAGCCTGGTGTAGAAATAGCCGCTGTCCTCAAGGTCGAAGAGCCGGCCCATCTGGTCTGAGGTCTCGTACTTGAAAGTGGTGCTCTGGATGATGGGAATCTGGCGAGGCTCGCCCTTACCGGGATTGTAGCCGGCCTGCACGCATCTCGTGCCTATGCCGGGTATCCTTTTCTCTTTTGCCATAAACAGTCCGTTTTCTAAGGGGGAACGAAGTTACTTAAGATTTGCCAAAATAACAACCATTGACTATTTTTGGGTATGATTGGAAACATCCTGACTGTCTTATTCTTTCTGTTGGTCCCCTCCGTAGTCCTCTGGCTGTGCCGCCTCCTCCCCTGGCTGGAAAAGATCGGCCCCGTGTTGACCCTTTACATCATTGGCATCATATTCGGGAACCTCTTCCATCCTTCCGGGATGGCCGGGATCCAGGAGATCCTGTCGAGCGCCATGGTCCCTCTGGCCATCCCGCTGATGCTATTCTCCTGCACTTTCCGCCGGAGCGAGACCCGGGGGCAGTCCCTCGCGCTGGTCTCAGGTCTGCTTGCCGTCACAGTGGCGGTAGTGGCCGGTTATCTCCTTTTCGGCCGGAATCTTGAGAACGGGCCGAAAATCGGGGGGATGCTCACCGGGGTCTATACCGGCGGAACCATCAATCTCGCCTCGCTGAAAGTGATGCTGGACGCCCCTGAGGAGACATTCATTCTCCTGAACTCCTTCGATATGGCGGTGAGTTTCCTGTATCTGACTTTCCTGCTTTCCGCGGGAATACGCCTTTTCCGCCGCTGGCTGCCGGTCGAGAGTCGTGACGCCTCGCCGGAAGAGGTGGTGACAGGCCAGCAGACACCCTTCAAAGGCTTGTTCACCAAACAGGGCCTGAAGGACGCCGGGTTATTGCTGGCCGCTGACGCTGTCATCATAGGAATATCCGCTGGTCTCGGCTTGCTCGCCGGCGACGGGGCTTTCATGACGGTGCTGATCCTCAGCCTGACCACCCTCGGCATCGCGGCCTCTTTCTGGAAACCCCTCAAGGAACGGAAGGGAGGCTACGACATAGGGATGTACTGCATCTACGTGTTCTCGGTGGTGGTGGCCTCCATGGCCGACCTGAGGTCCTTGAGCGTGGGCGGAAGCCTGAACCTGCTCTTCTACCTTGGTTTCGTGATATTCTTCTCGCTGACGCTGCAAGTCCTGATGGCCAAGCTTTTAAGGGTCGACGCCGACACGATGACGGTGAGTTCGGTGGCTTACATATGCTCGCCCCCTTTCGTCCCGATGATGGCGGCGGCCATGAAGAACCGCTCCGTGCTGGCCGGAGGCCTCGCTGTCGGGGTCGTTGGTTACGCCGCGGGTAACTATCTCGGGTTCCTCATGTCGAGACTGCTGGCCTTGATTTGATCGTTTTATTTTTCTTTTGCGGGATTTAAACCAATTATTTCGTATATTCGAATACTTGGAAGCGCAAGGTCGCTTGACACAAACCTAGGATTGATAACCATAATTTATCCCTTTATGCGAACAAAAACTATTTCAGCGCTCAGGTCGCTACTAATCGTCCTGGCGCTGACAATGAATACCTCGCTCTTCGCCCAAAAGACCGTTAGCGGTACTGTCAAGGACGAGAACGGCGAGCCCGTTATCGGGGCAAGCGTCATGCTCGTCGAGGCGGAAAGCTTCGCTGAGAAGGGAGGATGGTGTGTCGATCAGCAGTTCATGGACATCATGGGCTCGCCTTACCTTATCGCCCATGGTATGGGAAAGCCTGTCGAGGACGCCTCAACAACCGTTGAGATTCCCCGTGACGGGGTTTATCACATCTGGGTGAGGACTTATAACTGGACTACCCCGTGGTATGACGGGAACGGACCGGGGAAGTTCAGGGTAAAGATCAATGGTAAGCCACTCAAAGGTGAGGTCGGAGCCTCAGGGAACAGCTGGTCCTGGCAATACGCGGGGAACAGGAAACTTCCCGCTGGGCCATGTGAGCTTGCCCTCGCTGATTTGACCGGCTTCGACGGCCGGTGCGACGCGGTCTGGTTCTCAACAGACGTGAAGTATATCCCTCCGTCCGGCAAGGAGGATTTGGAGGCTTTCCGGCGAGAGGCGGGCGCTCTCCCAAAAGAACCGGTTGACGGCGGGGAGTATGACTTCGTTGTGATTGGAGGGGGTGTGGCAGGGATATGCGCGGCCGTCTCGGCGGCCCGTTTCGGTTGCAAGGTGGCGCTCGTCAACGACCGTCCCATTCCAGGCGGCAACAATTCCTCTGAGATCAGGGTTCATCTCGGGGCCCAAATCGAGCGGGAGCCTTACCCGGCTCTCGGCAGGATGCTCCGTGAGTTCGGTCATTCTAATATCGGCAACGCCAAGCCAGCCTCAAACTATGAGGACGAAAAGAAGGAAGCCTTTATCCGCGGGCAGGAGGGTCTGGACTATTTTCCCTCATTCAGAGCTGTTTCCGTGAATATGAACGAGGCCGGGGACAAGATATCCTCCGTTGTTATCCGCAACATTGAGTCAGGAAAGGAGATAATGTTGAAAGCCCCGGTGTTCGCGGATTGCACCGGTGACGCCAATCTTGGCTATATGGCCGGGGCCGACTGGAGAATGGGCCGTGAGGGCAGGGACGAGTTCGGAGAGTCGCTGGCCCCGGAGAAGGCTGACAAACAGACGATGGGATCCTCTGTCCAATGGTACAGCGTGGAGGACGGGAGGAAGTCAATCTTCCCGGAGTTCGAGTACGGCGTTAAGTTCACCGAGGAGAATTGTGAGAAGGTCAAGATGGGCGAATGGACCTGGGAGACGGGTATGAACCTTGACCAGATATGGGATTTCGAGAGGATCAGGGACTATGGCCTCCTGGTGGTCTATTCCAATTGGAGTTTCCTGAAGAACCATTACTCGAAGAAGGCTGAATATGCCAACCGTTCGCTCGGCTGGGTGGCCTATGTGGCCGGCAAAAGGGAGTCCCGTCGCCTGATGGGGGACTATATACTCAAGCAGGACGATGTGGACAAACAGGTATTCCACGAGGACGCCTCTTTCACCATGACTTGGCATTTCGACCTCCATTTCCCCGATCCGGCGAATACCGCCAAATTCCCCGGGAACGAGTTCAAGGCCGCCACAAAGAGCAATCCGATCTCTCCTTACGCCGCGCCGTACAGGTGCTTGTATTCCAGGAATATAAACAACCTGTTCATGGCCGGGCGGGACATCTCGGTGACACATGTGACACTCGGCTCAGCCAGGCTGATGCGCACCGGGGCGATGATGGGTGAGATCGTGGGTATGGCCGCGTCGATCTGCAAGGACAAAGGGACCACGCCGAGGGGTGTTTACCAGAAGTACCTGCCCGAGTTGAAAGAGTTGATGCTGAAAGGCGCCGCCCGCTCTGACATCGAGCTTCCGGACAACCAGCGTTTCAACGAGGGATGACACGCTTCTTCGCTATATTAATTGGCATGAAAAGGTTTTTATCAATTATCATCGCGTTGTCGCTTACGGCGTTCGCGTTAACGTCGCCGGCGCAGACAAAAGTCATGTCCCATAGGGGATATTACGCCCATCCGGGTTCTTTCGAGAACACTCTCACGAGTTTGCGGGGGGCGCAGGAGCTGGGGGTCGAGGGAGTCGAGCTGGACGTTCATCTAAGTTCGGACGACTCTCTGGTGATACTTCATGGCCCGAAAATCCCAGGGACCGGTTACCCGGATATCCAGAAGCTTGACTACAAGACCATAAGGGCCTGCAGGCTTCCGAACGGGGACATGATCCCTAACTTGAGGGAATATTTCTCCCAGGCTAAGAAGACCACGGGACTCATGCTCTTCCTGGAGCTCAAGGCTCATCCGACCCCTGAGCGGGAAACTCTTCTGGCTGAGAAGGTTGTGGCCCTGTGTGACAAGATGAACATGTACGACCAGGTCACTTTCATCTCTTTCAGCGAGCATCTTTGTGACGAGATCCTCCGTCTGAGGAAAGGAGCGGTTGTGATCCCGATCTCGAGCGGGAAAGCTTTCACGACCGAGGAGTTGCTCCGGAGAGGATACGCCGGGGTCTCTTATCACATGGGCGTCGTGATGAACCGTACCCATCTGCTGGACGAGGCTCACGAGGCCGGTCTCCAGACCGTCCTATGGCCGGTCAACAGTTACGACCTGGCCGATTTCGCGATGAGGCATCATGTGGATTATGTCAGCTCCGACGAGCCTCAGGCGATGCTGAACCTTATGAGCGCCATAAGGGAGCTTCAGTGGAAGCAGACGAAGAAACTGATAGTATTTGACCTGGACGGTACCCTTACCCAGCACAGGCAGCCTCTCACGGAGGCCAACAGGGCGGTTCTCGACACCTTGTCAAAGCGTTATGAGATCATCATGGCTGGCGGTGGCAACTGCAGAAGGATATATGCCCAGATGGGAGAGTACCCGGTCACGATTCTTGGAAACTATGGCATGGAGGAAAGCCGGATAGTGGACGGGGAGTTCAAGATCGTGAGGGAGGAGACCAGCCCTGTTGACCGAAAGTTCTTCGACAAGAAAACCAGGGAACTCAGGGAGAAATACGGTTACACCTCGTACAAGGGAGACCCTCTGGAATACCATCAGTCCGGCATGGTCACCTTCGCGTTGCTCGGCACCAAGGCCGACCAGGCCGACAAGCTGGCCTTCGACCCGGACAAGATCCGCCGCCGGGAGATGTTCCCCGAGGTGAGCGAGATATTCAAGGATTACTCTGTCTTTATCGGCGGAACGACCTCCTTCGACATTACCCCGGAGCGTTACAACAAATATGACGCGGTGATGCGGTACGCCGCCGGGAAAGGATATGTCAAGGACCAGATTCTCTTTGTCGGGGACGATTTCGCCGACGGGGGGAACGACAGTCAGATCCGTCTCGGCGGGATGGACTATATCCGGATCGACGACTACACCCGGCTTCCAGAGAAACTGCGGTTCCTCTTTTAAGTAAGGGTAAGAACGCCGTGAGGTCATGGAACTGTCGGTCCTGGATTACATAGTCTTTTTCGTTTTCGTGGCCGGGGTGGCCGGGGACAAGATGTTGTTCCCGTATTTAATCGTCCACGGTCTTCCAGCCGGACTGACCGGGCTTGTGGTGGCGCCCTTGTTTGCCGAAAGACGGTAAAGGCGGCGGCCATCACCACGATGGCATGTGGCCTCGCCGTGATCGCTTGGATGAGTCTCCCGGTGTTCCGCTGCCCATTCCACACTTACCTCACGATAGTGTTCGGCACAACTACCAACTTTCTGACCGGATTCGTGCTGACACGCTTACTGTCAAAACATAAAAATAATTAGTATTCAAAAATATGGCTAAAAGAATCGCTTTTTTGGTTTTATCCGTTGTCTTGGCCGTTTCCTGCGCTCAGGAGGTCATTGACCTTCCTATGGCGGTGGCGCACAGGGGATGCTGGCTCAAGGACGGCGGGGAGTTTTACATCAACGAGAACTGTCCCGCGGGAGTCATGATGGCGGCCCGGTACGGCTATCCGGCGATCGAGTGCGACGTCAGGTATACCCTTGACAGCGTGATGGTTATTATGCACGATGGCACGATCAACCGCACGATGCGGAACGCCTCTGACTATTCGGAGATATTGGAGCCGGTGAGGGTCTCGGAGAGGACCTTCGAGGATTTGCGGACCAATTACGTCCTCGCCTCGACAGACCCATCGCTCAGGACGCCTATCCCGACTTTGGAGGAGGAACTTCTGGCCTGTAAGGAATATGGGGTAATCCCTATGCTTCACAGCGCGGTTGTGGAGTCCTACAAGCTGGCCCATGAGATTCTGGGAGACGGTTTCATCGCTTTCGACGCCTCACAGGCCGCGGTGTCAAGGGCCCGTGACTATTCCAGCTGCCTGATTCTGCTCGACCCCGGCTCGGACGAAGCGTCAAGGACAATCGAGAGATTGAGAGAGATCGGCGGGGAATGCGGCATGAGCACAATGAGGCATGGGATGCTTGACGCGGGATACATCAAAGAGGTGAAAGACGCCGGATTCGAGGTGCAAGCCTCGATATTCCCGTCCCCTCACGAGCAGAGGGCGGCCTCCGACGGGGTCACTATCCAGCTTTCCGATTTCTGGTGGCGCCAGACCGATGGGCGTAAGCCTATCGAGACTTTCAAGAAAAAGTCTCTGGCGCTTGAAGAGGGTCAGTCGGTGTCATGGAACGCCGAGGCTCCTGAGTATGCCGCCGTGACGGTGGACCTGGATTTCGCCGGCTCGGTTGAGGTTACTCTCTGCGGGAAGACATATTCCCTGACCCATCCACAGGCCGGGAAGGTCGAGCGTTTCGGCCTCAGGTTGTTCAAGGACGCCCCGGCCCTCGAGATAAAGGCTGTCGGGCCCGGGACCGAGATAAAGTCGGTCACGGCGAAGGTATATGACTGCTCAGCGAGATGATCATGAGATTGAAACACATATTATCGGCTATCGTCGTCCTTTCGGTTTCGCTCGTTTCCTGTGTCAAGGAGAGCGGGACCGTTTCATCGGAGATCCGTGTCCCCAACACCCCTGTCCTCGCCTTGAAGGACATGAACAAGGTCGCCTCAGTAAAGCTTAACGCCCCGGGTGGTATAACTTATTCCCTGAAAGCGGTCTCGGTTCGTCTTGAGGCGGCGGAGGGTCTAGGGGACATCCTTAATGTCGCGCTTTTGAAGGATGGCGAGACCGTGGCGAAGACGGACGTCAAGACTGCTTCCAAGGCGAAAACCGTCACGATCAAGTGTGACATTCCCGTTGAGGGACCGGAGGAGGAATTCGCTGTCGGACTCAAGACCGCCGACGAGGTGGACCTTGACAATAAGCTTTTTATCAAAGAGTTGTGTTTCAAAACCTCCGAAGGGAAGGTGAGCGCGGACTGCTCTGGCGCTCCTGTGCTCAGGATGGCCGTCGCCCTCAGGCAAAACGGCCAGGACGGCGTGGACAACTGCCGTATCCCGGGACTCGCGATAACCAAAAAGGGTACCATCATCGCGATTTATGACGCCCGCAGGGATCTTGACCGCGACCTTCAGGGGGATATCGACATATGCTACAACCGCAGTACTGACGGCGGCAGGACTTGGTCGCCGATGATGGTGGCGATGGATATGGGCGAATGGGGCGGCCTGCCTCAGAAGTTCAACGGAGTGAGCGACCCCTGCATCCTGGTGGATGAGAACACGAACGACATCTACATCTCCGCCTGCTGGATGCACGGTGTGATCGACCGGGAGACCGGCGTGTGGGTAGAGGGCCTGACCGAGGACTCCAATAATTGGAATCACCAGTGGTCCAAGAACGGCAGCCTCCCGGGTTACGATGTGAGACAGAGCTCACAATGGATGGTCGTGAAAAGCACAGACGACGGCCTCACCTGGAGCGAGCCGGAGAATCATACAAAGGAGGTCAAGCCGGAGGCGTATTGCCTGACTATCAATAGCCCGGGCGCCGGTATAACCCTTGAGGACGGCACGTTGGTTTTCCCCGGGCAGGGCCGGCGTGAGGACGCCTCGGCGTTCTCGACCCTTATCGTCAGCGAGGACGGTGGCAAGACCTGGAGGTCGGGGACTCCGGTTTTCGACAGTTCAGTTCATTCCAACGAGAGCATGTGTGTCCAATTGGCTGACGGCTCGATCATGCTGAATATGCGTTCGTCCAAGAACCGCGGCAATCATGAGGAGAACGGTCGCCTTGTGGCGGTCACGAGGGATCTCGGCCAGACCTGGGAGGTTCATCCCACTTCCGGCCATGTGCTGACAGAACCCACCTGTCAGGCGTCAGTATTGAAACATATCTACAAGATGGCCGACGGAAGCGAGAAGGAGCTTCTTTTCTTCTTCAATCCGGATGACCCCGACAAGAGGGTTCATCACTCGATCCGATGCAGTCTGGATGAGGGTATGACCTGGCCCTCTATTCTGGAGTTGGACGAAGGACTAGGCGCCGGCTATTCCTGCATGATATCTGTTGACAACGAGACCATCGGCGTCCTTTACGAGGGTAGCGGCGCCTGTCTTGTGTACCAGAGATTGAAAATCGGGGAAATAATTCAAGGAATTTAATGAATATCAAGAGATTATTTATACTGGCCGGGGTGTTGGGCGTCTTTGTCCAGTGCCGCGGGGAGTTGCCGGGAGAGAAGGGGACGGTTGTTCCCGAGCATGATTTCAGCAACCGTGTGTCATTGATTGAGGCGAGAACCGTCGCGACATTTGACAGCGGGGACCTGGATGGCTTCAAGGCAGGGGAGAAGGTGTCCGTCAGTCTTGGGGACGGCGGGGTCTGGGGCCTGAGGCCGCATCAGGGGACGGGTGTCATGTTGGTGAGTCCCGAGGTTGACGCCCCGGCGTGGAGGGGAGTCCGAAAGGATTTCCCGGCCCCGGAGGATTTCTCAGCCACACCTTTGGCCGAATTCTCGATATTCACCCAGGAGGGTCCGGCGATCGACCAGTTTGTCCGGATGACGCTGTATTCAGGAAAGAGGTCTTATCACGCCACAGCCCAGATTATCCCTACCCTCTGGCGAACGGTCATTTTCGATTTCTCCGGATGCCCGTTCCTGTCGAAGGTTGACGGGATTGGGATAAGTATTTTATGCGAGGCTGATGAGCCTTGGGATTCAGGCCGGGAGTTCCTCCTCGATGGCCTTCGCTTCGGCCGTCCATTGGACTTCAATTTCATGCTGCCTTACTCAGCCGATTGTTTCTCCGGCGGGGGCATGATAACCTTGAAGAAAGACGCGTTGAGGTTCAGTTTCAAGGAAGGGGCGGATCTCCGTTCCCCAGACCTCACCGGAAGCAGGAACAGCACTTTCAACCCTCCGCTTGAGGACAGGAACACCTTCTTCGTGGTGATGGAGAACAAGAGCGATGTGAGCGAGGTTAGGCTGTCCTGGGAGACCTTGGACGGAGGCTCGGGGAGCAAGGATTTCGGAATAGAGCCTTTCAGCCCGATGAGAGCGTATTACCTCAATGTCTCGGATGTTCCTGAGGCTCATGGGGCGTTGAAAAGCTTTTCGATTTCCTCAGTCGATGGCGGCGAGGGAACCTGGATAATCGACCAGATCCGTTTCGAGAGGGAGGACCCTATCATCCGTTACGGCGGAGCGGTTCTTTCCTGCCTGGCCGACAACTCCGAGGTGAAAGTCGAGGGCTCGGTGGACGGCGAGCTTCTAAAGCAATTCCCGGAAGTCGCTGTCTATGAGTATCCTATGAAGATGGAAGGTGCCCCGTTGGAGAGCCTTAAGCTGATCTCAACCTGTCCCGCCGCGGAGTCTTTCAAGATGGTTTTCCCCAACCGCAGGCATTACGGGGAGATGACTCATCTTAGCTCCCGGTTCCTGGCTGTGCTGAGAAACGGGGAGGGACAGACCATCTCTCTCGCGAAGCCGTTCTACATTGAGAATTGGAGAGATTTCACTGTGAATCCATATTCATTCGAATTGCCGGACAAGGATTTCCCGGTCCTGGACTATGGGGCCAAGGGAGACGCTTTCACTGACGACACAAGGGCGATCCAGAAGGCGATCGACGCGTGCGCCCGCTCCGGTGGGGGAAGGGTGGTTTTCGCCGGGTCGGACGACCCCTACGGCAGGAGGTATGTGGCCACACATATCACTCTCCGGAGTGGGGTGGACCTTCATTTCGAGAAAGGGGCCGTCCTTTGGCAGTCTTATGACCTGAGAGACTATGATTATATTCCCGCCTTCGGCCACGATTTCGACATTCCCGGATGCCCTTGGACGCATTGCCTGTTCATCAATTACCCTCTTGTCCAGGGCAATTCCCTCGAGAAGGTTAAGATCACCGGCCCCGGGACGATCAGGATGAGCGACCCCTACACAGTCAATCCGGACTGGGACCATTACGCCCGGACCTGCAGCGACCGTGTCCACATTTGCCCTGTGGGGATTTGCGACACTCACTTGATAGAGTTCACCGACATCGACATCATCCGCTGCAATAACTACCACACCAACTTCCCGAACGTTGACAGCATATTCATCGGGAATGTCAAACTCCATGAGGTCCAGTGCGTCAGCGGCGACGGTTTCAGTTTCGGCCAGGGGGCCAGGCACATCAGGGTGGAGAGGGTGTTCTTCGACTCCAACGACGACGGGATCGTGATGAGCGACAGCTATCGCGACCCTCGTGGCAAGATCTCCCCGTGGAGAACGGATATCGACACACTTGACCATTCGGTCAGGGACATCCTGGTGGAGCACAGCTACATAAACTCCTCGACCAAGGGGGCGGGCAAGGCGATCGCCTTCATCCCTTGGGGGACCACCAACCCCGACCTGAGCAAGCAGCAGATCGACAGCGTCAGGGTCTATGACTGTGTCCTCGAGGGAGGGCACTCGGTCGGCACCTGGTGCGACAACCCCCACGACGGGAAGCCCTTCGACAACAACGAGAGGGATGATTACGCGCCCGTGAAGAATGTCAGAATCCTCAATAATGAGTACCGGAGCCTCTGTGACATGCTCTGGGTAAAGCCAACTAACTTCATCACTGACTGTGGGTTACACAGCGCTTCGGAGATCGTGAATGGGGACTTCTCCCACGGTGACAGTTATTGGACCATGGAAGGGGAAGCCGGAGCCGGAGACGGGTTCGGTTACGCCCGGAACGGAGGAGCCATCTATGAAGGCTTGTTCCTTGAATATGGCGACGTCGTCTTCAGCGCCGATGTCTGCGGAAAGGGAACACTGTTCGTCAGGCCGACTCTCTGGTGGGGAGACGATGTGGCGGCGGTGGAGTTCGATGTCCCCGGGGAAAACTGGGAGCGGAAGGAGCTGAGATTCAGTATTCCTACCCCTTGCGTGGACTGTGACACACCGACAGATTATTCCCTCGGTCTGAGAAGCGCCTCGGGCGCCCGGATCAGGAATGTCAGTTTGAGTACTTCAGAGCCGCGGCGATATTGATCGAGCTCTCCCAAGGGCGACAGGGGGTGTTGAAAGGGATACCGTCAACATAGTATTCCACCCAGGACAGCGAGCTGTCCCGGAGGTCCATCATCTTGCGGTAGATCTCCCCGGCCAATGGGTGGTCATATTCGGCGAGGGCATAGAGGAACAGGCCGTAGTCGTAGCCCAGGACGATGTTCCTCTCATCGATCCTGCCTGTCCGCTTGTACAACTCCACGACATCCTCAAGAAGAGCCATCTTCTCATGATCGGAGAGCAGGCACGCGTCGATGTAGATGGGGAAGAGGTAGGCCGAAGGGATGGTGTATCTTCTCGGGACGGCCGGCTCGATGCCGGTCGTGTCCTTTCTCATGCAGTCCTCGCAAAAATAGAGGTTCCCCTTGAAGTGGTAGGTCACTGGATAGTGGGCCGTGGGTGCCCCGGGATAGAGACAGACACCGGGCCGGGTCTCGGGATAGACGACCTTCTTCTCCCTGTCCGGGTTATTGATGTAAAGCTTGTCGTCGATGAAGAAGTTGCCGCGGTAGAGGTCGGCGCAAAGGTCGGCGTCTTTCCTCATGGACTCAATCTCCTCGTCCGTCCATATTCCTGAGGGGTGAAGCTCCAGGTAATCTAGAAGACGCCATGTGCCCTCGATGAAGAGAAGGGTGGCCTCGGCGGAGCCGTGATACATCACGTCCCGGGGGATTATGCCTCCCGCGATGTAGGTCTCGTCGCCGTTGAAGGGAAGCATCCCGTCGATGATGTCCGCCTGCTGGGCCTGGACCGCCCAGCGGAGCATGGGCATGATCCGATTCACGAAGCGGAAGTCCCCGCTCTGGAAATAATAGTCCATGGCCTGGACGACAAGGTAGCCGGTAATCTCTGTGTTGTCGTCCTCGTGGCAATGGAAAGCCCCTTCGACGCCCATCGGCTGGGCGTTGTGAATCAGCCCGTGTCGAAGCCAGATCCGGTAGTAATAGTCGAGAAGCTTTTTGGCCCGGTCTAAGTGGCCCATCGCCAAAAGCCCTCGGGAATTGCCGTATTGGTCCCGGACATAGGCCATGTGATAGTTCTTCCCGGCGAGGATGCCGCCACCCTCGTCCTGCTGCGCCAGCACATAGTCACTGACAAGTTTGAGGGTATTGTCCAACTCGTCCCTGTCGGTCGGGGAGAGCGTCCTTGCCACGATCTCCGGGAGATTCCTTCTAGTTCGTTTTGAATACCTTCCGGCCATCCGTGCGGCCCTTCTGGCGCTCAGCCGGCGGGCTTTCCGGATCTCTTTCCCGATCTTTTCGGGAGAGTCGGTGACGACCACATAGACCGTCCCCTCGCCGTCGGTGGTGAGCCTCAGGGCGGCCGGGTCGCCAGTGGTCTCGAGGGAGGCGCCGCCGGTCGTGAATATGGCGGCGTGATATTCAGAAGGGGAGGCGTAGGCTGAATAGAAAGGGACCCCCGCCGTCACTTTGGCGATGAAAGCGGAGGTGGCTCCTTTGATTTTGGCCGGCTGCAGGGTGAGATGGTCCTTGAAAGAGCGGTTCTCTGGAAGGAACTCCACAAGGAAGATTAACGGCTCGCCGCTTGCCTTGATGTCCCGGACGAGGAGGTCGCGTCGTGGCGGGACACAGTCGGTCAGCGTGGCCTCGCCACCGTCCCTTTTGAGCCATGTCCGCCAAACCCCTCCGGTCCTCGCCGGCTCGGACCGGACCTCGCCTGGATCCTCTGAGGTCATAGACAGGAGGGTCGGCGCTGAATAGACGGGGCCGAACACGCTGGGGATGTCGGCGTCTTTGGCGTAGACGCAGACCTTGCCGTTGCCTATGGCGTGGGTGCCGCTTATGCCGGTGTTGTCCGCGGCCGCCGACGCCGCCCCTGCTGCCACCAGAAGAAAAGCGGCGGTTAACTTCTTAAACACTAGCTGCTTGATTTTATTTATAATGTTCTTTCAAGGCGGCGATGAAGTCGTTGTCCATCACGTCGGAGGTGATGATGATCTCATCAAGCTGGGCGGCGAGATGATGCTCGTACTTCCCTGTCCCGTCCTGCCCGATGTTCAGGCTCAGGGCGTCGAACGACGCGTTGGCCAGGCTCTCGGGGATGGCTTTCTCGTTCTCAAGACTGAAGTCCTCATAGAGGCGGATCTTGTTCTCTTTCCTGTCCACGACGAGGATGACATGCATCCAGCCCTTGTTGTAATCCAAAGGCAGGGACGCGGCGACATCCATCCTCTCGCCGGCGGATTTTAGGCCGGCGTTGAACTTGATGTCATTCTCCCGCAGGCTGAAGACAAAGCCGTCGTTGCCTCCTGACACCCAGTCCTTGTTCGAGAATATTGCCGGGTCGCCCCCTCCGGACACGCCGTTGGTCTTCATCCACAAAGCGACCGAGAAACTCCCCTTGCCGAAAGCCACGTCCTTGAGGGTGATGTACCCGTCGTCGAACGCTGTCCCTTTCCCGAAATAGGCGTCATAGGAATACAGCTTCCCGTTTTTGACTGTCTCGACGTTCCCGAAAGCGTCTTTCTCGTCCTCGTCCAGAGGGAGATAGGCCACGACATTATGGTCTTTCAGCAGAGTCTTGACCTTGTCGATGGAAGGGGTTTTCGCGGTCTTATGGTTCCGGTTCTCTGAAACAGGGATCTCCATGACGATGCGCTCCCTGGCTACCACGCCAGGGAACAAACCGCCGGGGACGCGCCCCGTCCATGTCCTGGGGATGTCCAGCCCGAGAGCATAGGCCGCTATAGCGGGAATATCCTGAACCTCAACATCTTCTATCTGGCTGTTTTGGCAAACGGTCTTTCCCTTGACGCCGAGGAAGACATAGCGCTCCGCCTCGGTGTCGCCGCCATGGCTCCCCTGAGGTGTGCCACCATGGTCGGCGGTGACGATAAAGAGAGTCTCGTCCAGCAGACCCTTGGCCTCAAGCTTGCTGTGAATCTTGCCGATCAGGTCGTCCACGGCGGTCAAGGCGGCGAGATGGCCCTCAGTGCCGTAGCCGTTGGCGTGACCGGCCCCGTCAACGGAGTCGAACTGGACGAAAAGGATGGTAGGGATATTCCCGTCCAGATAGTCGATCACTTTTTGAGCCACCTCGGGGTCGTTCCCGGTACCCTCGACAACACCGAGGTTATTCTCAATGATACCGTAGTTGATCGGGTTCCAGTTGCAGAATGACGCGAGGGCGGCGTTCGGCCACTTCTCCCTGGCGATACGGAATATGGAAGGGAAGGGGCTCTCGGTGTTGTACGGCCTGTTGCTGATTATCTCGTTGGTCAACCGATGGAACTCGGGTAGGACCCCGAGAAGCATCGAGCCCCAGCACTGGGCGCTGATCGTGGGATAGGAGGTCTTAGCCCTATAAGTGGTGGCGGCGTTCTTGAATATCTCATCCACGCATGGTGTCTCCGCCTGTGAGAAAAACGCTCCACCGCCGTCCACGCCCAATATAACCACATGTTTATAAGCGCCTTTTGATTCGGTGACACTTCCCTGTTTTCCATCGTTAGACTTGCAAGAGACGACCAGGGAAAGCAACACAAACATCCAGATTTTCTTCATGATAGTTATCGTTTTTATTGTCCATTTCTATTCAAATATACCCAATTATTTGATTATATTCGCGTAAGGCGATATGAAAGAGTCACTCAAATCATTTCTGAAAGACATTTTCGCTGTTGTCCTCGGTATCTTCATCACGTTCACGGTACAGGGGATGATCGACAGGTCTACAGACAGGAAGAACGTCCGTTCCTCCTTGAGGCTCGTGCGTTCGGAGCTTGTCCAGAATATCGAGGATATTTCCATCATGAAGGATTATATCCAGATGGAGAAGGACGCGGCGGAGTATTTTCTGGCCAAGAAGGACTCTTTGGAGAAATGTCCGGCCGACACGTTCAATTTCTATGCGGGGATGTTATTCGCCGATGTCTCCTTCACTTTGTGCGAGGACGCCCTTGAGCTTTTGAAAATGTCGTCCGTTTTCCAGAAAATCGGGAATAACGAGCTGTCAATGAAGATTATCCGGGCCTACGACACCTGCGCCTCGATTCTGGAGGGCCTCAATCGCCACATCTCGACCAGGGACGCGATGTTCGAGAACTCGATTGACAAGGAAACCGTTGGTGACATAACGGCCAACGGAGGGATCGAGCTCAAGAGATTCCTTAAGACGGAATACGGCAAGTACTCGATCAAGTGGATCGCTGTCCAACCCTATCCCGGCTCTTCCATGGATGTAGCCGACATTGAGGAGGCCGTGGCCGCTATCGACGCCTATCTCGGGGTGAGGCCCCGGAAGGCCCAAAACAGCGAGGATATAGATTAACCAACCTTAATTCCAGCGATTATGAAAAAGTCTTACTCCAACGAGAATCCCTCAAAGGTGATCATCACCCCCAAACCCCCGAAGGGTGACCCTGAGACTCCGGACACATCTTCAGCCCCCAAGCCGGTGCAGAGTGTGATCCCGGACATTCTTGATAACGGCAAGCCCGGCAAACCGGGCAAACCCACACCCGCCGTACCAGGTAAGTAAAGTGGGGAAAGGCGGATACCGGAAAGCTCTCACGGTGGCCTTCGTTGCCATCGCGTTCTTCAATTATGCCAATGCCACCCTATTCTGGCATTGTCATATAATCGGGAGCGCTTCGGTCACGCATTCCCATATCTATTGGAAAACCCACACTTCAGGTGACCCCACCGGAGGTCACACTCCCGGTCAGATCCAGATTATCGACGTGATTTGTCACGCGGTGTACACCGCAGACGTTATCCAAGAGATACTTCTTGACAGGATTGATGTTCTCGAGCGCGAGCTGGCCGACCCTGTGGTCACGGAAGAGGAGTGGGGATTCGCGGAGGTTCTTTCTTTGAGGGGACCTCCCAGGCTGGTTTGATTTGTAAGGCGCCGTCCCCAGGCGCGCTAACGAACTTGAACCAACCAGCCAAACTCAATGAAATACAAATATATCGCGCTGATGCTTATGGCATCGGCATTATGCGGGTGCAGGACCCGCCAAGGGCTCGATGACGCCTCATCGGCCGGAAATGCCTTTCAAGGTAACGAGGACAGGATGGAATATTCCACCGTGTCCAGGGAAGATTGTAATCTCGCTTTCACGGTGACGGCGAGCGTCTCTCCCCGGCCGGACGGATATTCGGAAGTCGGAGCCTCCTTCGGCGGGAGGGTGACCCGGATCCCGGTCCGATTGGGAGACAAGGTGCACAAGGGACAGACCCTCTTCGAGATGTCCTCCCCAGACTTCATGGCAGCGGTAAAGGACTATCTTGAGAGCCAGAACGCCTATTCGTTGGCCTCCGCCAATTTAAACCGAAAAACCTCGCTCAGAGAGGCCGGGGTGGTTTCCGAACGTGAGTGGGAAGAGGCTAGCAGAGAGGCGTCCGACGCTGAGACATCCCTGACCTTGGCCCGCCAGGTCTTGTCCGTGTTCGGGGTGGATCCCGGCTCCGTGAGGATGGGGCAGCCCATGCGCGTCATTTCCCCGATCTCAGGCATTGTCGTTCAGAACAATCTCGTTCTCGGGCAGCTTCTCTCGGAGGATTCCGAGTCGCTTGTGGCCGTGGCCGACCTCTCAAAGGTCTGGGTCACCGCCAATGTCCGGGAGAGCGCCGCCCGAGGCCTGGCCAAAGGTCAGACGGCCTCGGTCACCCCTTCTTCCGGGGATCCTGTGACAGGGACCATATTCTATGTCGGGGATATCCTTGACGAGAAGACCCGCACTATCCCGGTGGTGATCGAGTGCGCTAACCCGGATAAGGTTTTGAAGCCCGGGATGTTCGTGTCAGCCGGTTTCGAGACCGAGAGGAAGGGGGTTGTGGCGATCCCTTCGACAGCGCTCTTCCAAGGGCCTGAGAGCCAGTTCGTCTATGTACGGAAAGACGACAAGTCTTTAGAGAAAAGGCCGGTGAAGACAGAGACCCTTGAGAAGGGGCGATCGCTTGTCCTTGAGGGGCTTGAGGAAGGGGAGACTATTCTTGTCTCCGGAGGGATTTATCTCGCTTGGTAGCGCGTCATGGATAAGTTTTTCAAGTACCTTCTCAGAAGGAGATGGCTGGTCGCGGCCATATTCCTTGTCCTGTGCTTTTTCGGGGTATATTCATGGACCAGGCTTTCCATCGACGCCTATCCTGACATCGCCGACGTGACCGTTCATGTGGTCACGCAGATTCCCGGACTTGCCGCCGAGGAGATTGAGCGGCAGATCACGATTCCTTTGGAGAGAGAGCTTAACGGGCTTCCCTCGCTTGTCATGATGAGGGGGAAGAACTCTTTCGGCCTGTCCCTGATAGTCTTGGTGTTCGAGGACGGGACCGACGATTATTGGGCCCGGCAGAGGGTTCAGGAGTGCATCTCGGGCGTTGAGCTGCCTTATGGAGCAGTCCCTGAGTTGAATCCTCTCACCTCGCCGACCGGTGAGATTTACCGTTATGTCTTGACCGGTGACTCCTCGGTCTCGCTCCGGGAATTGACCGACCTGAACCAATGGACTGTCATTCCGGCGCTAAAGAGAATCCAGGGAGTGGCTGATGTCAGCAATTTCGGAGGGTTGACCACCCAGTACCAGATCGAGATCGACCCGGCGGCGCTGGCCGCTTACGACCTTTCCCTCGACGATGTCACCGAGGCCCTGGAGAGAAACAACTCCAACGCTGGCGGAAGCATGCTCTCTGTCGGGGACTTAAGTTACGTGATTCGGGGAATAGGCCAGGTGACTGACCTTGAGGACATGGGGAAGATCGTGGTGAAGACCGACGGGGGAGTCCCGGTCTATATCTCGGACCTCGGGACGCTTAAATACGGTAACCTCGAGCGCAAGGGCATTCTGGGTTATGTCGATGACGAGGTCTCCATCAACGACGGGGTGGAGGGCATTGTCCAGATGCTCCGTTACCAGAACCCCTCCCAGGTCCTTGCCAAAGTCCACGAGGTGGTGGATGACCTTAACGAGAACGTTCTCCCCGATAATGTCCGGATAAAGACCTTCATGGACAGGACGGAGCTTGTCGGGACAACCCTTGACACGGTGGAGCACACCCTGTTGTTCGGTATGGCGCTGGTTATAGCCATCCTGCTGCTTTTCCTCGGCAGCCCGCTGAGCGCGCTGGCTGTGGCCGTCACGATCCCGATAGCCCTGCTTCTCGCGTTCATCTTAATGCACCTTACCGGAATCCCGGCCAACCTGCTGAGTCTCGGCGCCATAGATTTCGGAATATTGGTGGACGGCGCGATCGTGATGATGGAGACCATCCTGAAACTTCGTGAGGAGGACACCACCGTCCCGCTTAGGAGGGACGCGGTGGTCTCCCATGTCAGGGAGGTGGCGAGGCCGATATTCTTCTCGACCATTATCATCATAATGGCCTACCTGCCTCTGTTCACTTTCGAGAGGATCGAGAAGAAACTGTTCACGCCCATGGCTTACACCGTGGGATACGCCCTGCTCGGGGCCCTGTCGGTGGCTTTGATCCTGATTCCCGGAATATCTTACGCCATCTACCGGAAACCCGGGAAGGTTTTCAGGAACAAGTTTCTGGAAAAATTGACCGTCCGATACAAGTATCTGACTTCCAAGTTGTTGGATAAGACCAAGACGGTGTTTGTCACCATGGGGGTCATCCTCGCCGCGGTGGTCGTGATGTCGATTACTGTCGGCAAGGATTTCCTTCCCAATCTGGACGAGGGCGGAATCTGGATACAGGCCCAGACACCTCCGGGAATATCTCTTGAGAAATCTTCCAGCATGGCCGATGATTTGAGGAATGTCATCAAGAACGAGTTCCCAGAGGTGACCTATGTGATGACCCAGGTAGGTCGTGACGACGCCGGATCAGAGGAGTTCACTCCTTCTCATATAGAGGTTTGCGTGGGCCTGAAGCCTTATTCCCAATGGAAGTTCGGCAAGACCAAAGAAGACCTGGTCGCCGAGATGTCAGAGCGGATCTCTAAGATGCCGGGCTACAAGGTGGGTTTCTCCCAGCCTATCATAGACATGGTCATGGACCAGATAGCCGGGTCGCACAGCGATCTCGCGTTGAAAGTGTACGGGGAAGATTTGATTGAAGGCCGAAGGATCGCTGAGGATGTGGAGAAAACACTCGCCGCCATCAAAGGAGCGGTGGATGTGATCATAGACCAGGAGCCTCCTCTTCCGCAGCTTCAAATCAAGGTGGACCGAGACAAGGTGGCGTATTACGGGCTCAATGTGTCGGATGTCTCGAACCTGATTGAGACGGCTGTCGGGGGAAGGGCGGTTTCGGAGGTGTACATAGGCGGCAAGGTTTATGATGTCATCTGCCGTTTCAAGGAAGAGTCCAGGGACACGCCTGAGAAAATCGCCGACCTTCCTCTGGTCACGGCCGACGGGACAAGGATTCCCTTGTCGGCTGTCGCCGAGGTGACGACCTCGCTCGGAGCAAGCTCGATTGTCAGGGAGATGGGCAAGAGGCACCTTATCGTGCGTGTGAACCTAAGAGGCAAAGATCTGTCGACCTTCGTCCGTGAGGCGGACGCCAAGATAGCCAAGGAGGTCAGTTATGACCATAACGCTTTCACTCTCAAGTGGGACGGCCAGTTCGAGAACCAGAACAGGGCATATTCAAGGCTGGCGGTGATCATCCCGTTCGTGCTTGCCCTGATGTTCCTGCTGCTTTTCTGGGCCTTCGGTAATTTCAGGCAGGCGGCCCTTCTGGTCTCGCTTCTGCCTCTCGCCCTGTTCGGCGGTCTTTTGGCGCTGAATGTCAGGGGAATGACCTTCAATGTGTCCTCCGCCGTGGGATTCATAGCCTTGTTCGGGTTGACCATCCAGAACGGCGTTATCATGATCTCCCACATCAACAGTGTCAGGAAGAAAGGAGAGCCTCTCCGGGACGCCGTGGTGGACGGCGCCTCCCACAGGTTGCGTCCGGTGCTCATGACGGCCACTGTCGCCGTGCTGGGACTCCTTCCCGCCTCTTTGGCCACGGGAGTCGGCTCCGATGTGCAACGCCCTTTGGCTACAGTCATCGTTTACGGCCTTTTGTTCTCCACTATCATTACCTTGTTTATCCTTCCCACACTCTATTATATGATGGAGAGCCGGCGGGAAATGAAACCAAAGACAGACGATGAGGAAGATTATTAGTTTGCTGGCTTTCGCCTGCGTCCCGTTTCTGGCGGCCTCCCAGACGTTCGACACTTTCATATCCGCTGTCGAGCGGTACAACTCGGGCTATTTGGCGGAGAAATATAACATAGACATAGCGGAGGCGAACGCCGAGGCCGCGAGAGTGTTCAACGATCCCGAGGTGTCTGTTGAATACGGGGACAATCAGGACCGGGTGCTGATGATGGGCCGGACCCTCGAGGTGGGCCTCTCTTACAACTTCAGCCTGGGCAATGTCCGGAAAGCCAGGATTAATGTCGCCAAGAGCGAGGAGGAATTGACCAAGTCATTGGTTTCGGACTATTTCCGCAATCTGCGCCTCGAGGCGATGTCGGCTTGGGCGCGGGCTTGGGAGGCCCGGGAGATTCTCGCCCTCAAGACCTCCACCGCCGAGAGCATGAGGTCTCTGGCCTCCTCGGACAGCCTTAGGGCGGCCGCCGGGGAGATCGGCAAAACCGACGCGACGCAATCCTCGATCGAGGCCAGGGCGTTGAGGGGTGACATGCTTGGGGCAAGGGCCGATTATTCGAACGCTTTGACCTGTCTGTCAGCGCTTTCCGGAGGCATGGCCTTCAAGGATATATCCGCTGACGGGCTGGGGATCTCACCAGTCAATGTCCCTGTGGACGCCCTTGTCGAGATGGCTCTGGACCGGAGGGCGGACCTGAAAGCCGCCGTCATCTCGAAGACATTGTCGGAGAGGAATCTGGCCCTCGCGAAGGCGGAACTGGCCCCGGAGATAGGGCTTAACGCGGGATATTCCTACAATAAGGAGGTCCGCAACGAGATAGCGCCAGCACCGAAGTTCAACGGGGTGACTGTAGGAGTGTCAATCCCTTTGAAGTTCTCCTCAATGAATAAGGGGACAAGGAGAGCCGCGGAGATGGCTGTCTCCCAGGCCGACGCCGCCTACGAGGAGGCTTGCCGCCAGATCGAGGCCGAGGTTCGCATGGCGTGGGCTTCCTACCAGGCCGCCCTGGAGACGGCGAGGGAGTGTTCCGACTCTATGCTCGCTGACGCCGCCGACATCCTGGAGAGCCGCAAGAAGGCTTATCTGCAGGGAGAATCCTCTCTTCTTGACTATCTTCTCGCGAGAAGGGTTTATAACGACACCGCCGAGGCCTGCATCGGAGCGAAGTCGGCCCTGTTCACATCCTGGTCGGAACTTCTGGCCGCCGTCGGCACGGAAGTCCTGTAATTCGGATTACGCCAACGTCAGAGTTTACTGGCGGGGACACCATCGAAGGTGATCTTGACGGGGAGGATCTTGCCGTCGGCGTCGAACCACAGTCTCTCGATACAGACCACCCGGTGGTTGCCGTCGCTGCTGGAGAGGGGGTGGCGGTGGTAGATGATGTAATACTCATCCTTCCCTTTGCCCTTTATGACCGAGTGGTGGCCGGCCCCCGTCGCCACGTCCGGGTCTGATTCCAAGATGGTTCCGATCCTTTCGAAGGGGCCGAAGGGACTGTCCGCGATAGCGTAGGCCACGTGGTAGTCCGGGCCGGTCCAGCCGCCCTCGCTCCACATGAAATAGTATTTCCCGTTCCTTTTCAGCATGAAGGGCCCTTCGACATATCCTTTGGGGGTGACTTCCTTGTACACGGTCCCGTCGTCGAATGGCACGACGCTGGTGAGGTCGTCCCCGAGCTTGACCATGTTGCAGTGACGCCAGCCGCCGTAGTACATGTAGTAGGTGCCGTCGTCATCCTTGAACACGAACTGGTCGATGGGCTGAGCGCCGTTGATCACCTCGTCGATCATCGGATGCCCGAGAGCGTCCTTGAACGGTCCGGCGGGGTTGTCGGCGACAGCGACGCCTATTCCGCCCTCGCCCTTCTCGTGCATGTCATTGGCCCCGAAATAGATGTAATAGGTCCCGTTCCTCTCGACGAGTGAAGGTGCCCATAGGGCCCGACGGAGCCAGGAGATGTTCTCTTTCGAGAGGACCTTCTCGTGCTTTGTCCAGTGGACCAAGTCGTCCGACGAGAAGGCGTCCATGAATAGCTGCTCGTCGTAAGGCCTTGACCATGTGGGATATATCCAATATTCCTTACCAAAGACAACGCCCTCGGGATCGGCGTACCAGCCGGGGAAGAGAGGGTTCCCGCTGACCTTGCTGCGCTTCCCGAAACGGGACAGCGAGTCAATCTCTTTCTTCGCCTTCTTCAGGTCCAGCAGGAATTCCTTGTTGGAGTGCAGTACCGCCACTATCCCGGAGGCGGCTGCCCTGGCCTCCTGCACGTCGCTCTGGTAGTGATAGCCCACTACGACTCGGCTGGCGCCATACCTGTACCCTGCCTCCAGGATATCCTGGCTTCTCTCGGGAAGCAACTCCGAGAGGATCAGCGCCATAGTCCATCCCCTGGTCGTGTGGCCTGAGGGATAGGACGCCGACTCCCTGTGGCTTTCCTCGTCTTTCGGGACACCGGTTGTCTCGTTGAACTCCACATAGGGACGGACTCGGTTGAAATACGACTTGATTTTCCGGTTCTCCGCCGCAGAGGTCTTGGCGGACCTGGAAAGGAGCCGGTACAGGTCAGGTGTCCGCTCCTTACTAAACCTCAATCCGATAGCCTCCTCGAAGAGTTTGGACATATAATCCATTGAAGTGGCGGCGTCCTCGGCGGCGATTCTGCCGCGCGCCCTCTGCCGGTTAGCCTTGCCCCACTCGTAATAGGCCTTGTCCCCGGCGAAACGAGGATCCTCAGGCTTTGGGGGAGCGGGGATGTAGGCCATAGCGTCTGGCAGGACGGATGTCTGGAAATAGGCGCCCGAGGAAGTCCCGGATGACGAGCCCTTTGAGGCCGTGCCACAGGAGCACAATGCCGTGGCTATCGCCATCGACAGGAGGAGTGTCCGGAACGGGAAACGATTGTTAATCAAGGAAATCATTTACGTATTCGATGGCTTTGGTTAGCTCTGAGCCCCGGAAACCGTGTCCGGCGCCCTGAATCGTCTTCAGGGTGCAGCGCCTGTAGGCCCTGTTCGCTTTCTTTGAATATGAGATAGGCACAAGCCTGTCCTTGTCGCCGTGGACAATCAAGACCCGGCCTTTGTAATTCGATATTCTTCCATAAACGTCCAGGTCATACAGATCCTTCACGTAGGCTCGGCCGAGTTTCATTCCGAACGAGTTCTCCGTCTCTGGCATATCGGTTATTTTCGGATACTTTGTCACCCAGTCGTCCTTGATGCAGAAAGCGGGATAGACGAGAACGAGTTTCTCGACCGCTTCAGGATGGTCTCCGGCGTACAGCGCAGACACCATGCCTCCCTGGCTTATCCCGAGAAGCGTGACCTTCCCTTTCTTGATGCCCTTGACGCCCTTGAGTCCTTCAACGACAGCCCTCAGGTCATCCTCTTCCGTGAATATCGACATGTCCGTGGTCCTTCCGTCTGACCTGCTGGAGTTCGATCCTCCGCGGAAGTCAAAGCAATAGACGGCGTAACCGAGCTTGACAAGGGACTCGGCGTACTCGATGCCGGATTTGTAGTTGCCGGCGATTCCGTGCGACACGACGGCGAGCGGCGCTTTTCTCACCCCGGCGGGAGTGAGCAGGATGCCATAGATCCTTTGGTTCCCGTTCTTCAGCCACAGTTCTTTCTGCCGGATCGAGCTGTCGGAGGGGATGTAACCGGTTGTCGCGCAACCGGTCGCGAACAGGACGGCGACAAGCGCCATCAAAAGGAAGTGATACTTTCTCATAAGATTATCAGTTTTATTGTTATTGTCTTATTTGTAATTAATCACGGCTTTGATCAGCTTGTATTTGGTCACGACGTCCGTCTCACGGGGAGTGTCATGGGAATAGCTTCTGGTGTTGTAGGCGAGGTAGCGATCACCGCCGATCTCGATGAATCCCGGGGCGGCCAGCACCCAAGGCTCATCCGCCTCGACCCAATTGTTAAGATCGCATTGCAGCTCTTTCGAGAACATCCCGTCGACAGCGAAGCATTTGAAGAAGCAGGTGTCGGTCATTCCCGGGTACATGTTGTTGAAATATGTCGGAAACAGGATATCGACTCGGTCGTCAACCGGGCTCGCGGCCGGATTATAAAGAAAATCCCCGGCTAGGGGGGCTACCTCCGTGAGGAGTTCCCCTTCGGGAGTATATTCAGCCACGGCGTTCTTGCGGTTCCTATGGCTGTCGTCCCAGGTCCGGGTGTAGAGTTTGTAGCGTCCGTCCCTCGGGACTATGACCGCCTGCGTGTCATTCCAGTCGGTGGATAACACGACCTTGTCGCCGAACTCGATCCCGTCCTTCGACTTCCACATGTACATTATGAACTTCCTGTTCTCTCTCACCCTTCCCACGAGTCCGAAAGGCTTATCCTTCTCCCCTGTGAAGAAAACCGTCTGCTCAACGATCGAATCCATCACTTTGCCTTTCAACTCGTAATGAAAACCATCTTCTGACTCGGCGTAGTAGAGGTTTTGGTTGTCCCAGTCCGGGCCGCACTCGTCCGCCTTGTAGCCGGAGAAATACATCCTGTAGCCACCTTCGGGAAGATTGATGATGTTGAAATAATTAATAAGGTTCATTCCTGCGGACTCGTTGGTCAGGATCTCCACCGGAGGCTCCGGGAAACTG
The DNA here is from genome assembly GCA_902797035.1 of uncultured Bacteroidia bacterium. Classification (GTDB taxonomy): domain Bacteria; phylum Bacteroidota; class Bacteroidia; order Bacteroidales; family UBA932; genus Cryptobacteroides. Next base: position 24,719 of record CADBRH010000008.1, read on the forward strand.
ACCGAGGCGATCTCTTTTGCGGCCTGGCGGCAGCCGGACAACATCAAGGCAGTCAGGATCGCGGTCGCGATAGTGAAACGATTCTTCATGGACGCGATATTTTATGACACAAGATACATAAAAATAGCGAAAACTATTATTATGATTATCTTTGCTCTAATGAACAAGCGTATGAAATCGTTTTCCGGCAGATTGACCAGGACCATTGTCATCATTGTCCTGGTTACAATGGCCGTCATCTCCATGGTGGTTTTCATCGTGACCGCGAGTGGTTTCTATTCTTCATTCAAAGAGCGCTTTTCTGACGCCATAGAAAACATCAGCCGCAATATATCAGCCAACCTCGAGAAAGTGGAGATCTCCGGAGCCAATATAGCCGATGAGGTAAAATGGCATATCACCACACCGGAAATCATCGTCTCCACGCTTGAATATGAAATAACCGTGAACCGGAATCTGACGGGATGCGGGATGGCTTTTGTCCCTGACTATTTCGAGGAGAAAGGAAAGTGGTTCGAACCTTATGCCACATATACCGATGAAGGGGCGTCCGTCAAGGACATAGGCTCCGCTTCCCATGACTACCATAAGTCCGAATGGTTCACATCCGGGTTGTCCGCTTCCGGCGGTGTCTGGTCCAAACCATATCTCGACAAGGATGGAGCCGGAACCCTGCTCTGCACCTATGGCATCCCTATCACTTCACCGGAGGGAAAGCTCGCTGGAGTTTTAGGTGTGGACATGTCCCTTTTCTGGCTTGGTGGTCTTTTGACCGAGATTGACAGAAGGGAAAACAAGATGGACACGATGCCGACAACCCTTGATGACAGGAAATATGGCATCTTCAGTTTTATCTTAGGCCCGGATGGGGAATATATCGCGCATCCCTTAAGGAATCGTTTTCTAGAAGGAGGTAATTTCTATGATTACGCGGACTCCGCCGATCCCGAGAATTACCGGAAACTAGGAGACGCTATGCGCGCCGGAAAGACCGGTGAGGAAATCGTCAGGATGGATGGCCGGAAGTATGACGTCTTCTACGCTCCGGTTTCTGATTCCGGATGGTCCATGGGCATAGCGGTACCGATGACCAGTCTGCTGAAACCCGCTTTAGGTTTTGGTTTCATCATTCTCACGCTTATCCTTTTAGGATTGATGATTGTGTCCCTGATCTGTCAAAAAGCGATCAAGAAGTTCGCGCGGCCGCTGGTCCAACTGGCCGGTTCCGCCACTGAAGTGGCCCGCGGAAAGTTCGACACGCGGCTTCCCGAGATCGGGACAGATGATGAGATACGACTCCTTCGGGACTCGTTCGACGACATGCAGAAGTCCCTTTCCCAGTACATCGAGGAACTTACCGAGACAACCGCGCAGAAGGCTTCGATGGAAAACGAGTTGGATATCGCGAGGAGTATCCAGATGGCTATGCTCCCGATGACCTGGCCGGCTTTTCCGGACAGGGATGACATAGACATTTTCGGAAGCCTTACTCCCGCGAAAGCCGTCGGGGGGGACCTGTTCGATTTCTGTATCCGTGACGGCAAACTCTTCTTCTGTATCGGGGATGTTTCCGGCAAGGGTATCCCGGCTTCCCTGGTGATGGCCGTCATGAGTTCCATGTTCAGGACACTTTCGGCTTCGGAGGACGGTCCGGACAAGCTGGTGTCCGTCATCAATTCTTCGATGGCGGCAAGGAATGAGAGCCTGATGTTCGTCACTCTCTTCGCGGGTGAACTTGACTTGAATACCGGAAAAATGAAGTATTGCAACGCGGGTCATAACGCTCCGATAATCCTCGAGGACGGTACTCCCCGTTTCCTTGAGGCCGACGCCAATGTTCCGGTCGGCATCATGTCCGATTGGCAGTATTCGCTTCAGACAACGGAACTTCCTGCCGGGACGACCCTTTTCCTTTATACTGACGGGCTTACTGAGGCGGCCCGCGAGGACGGTTCCTTGTTCGGGGAAGAGAGGGTCTTTTCCCATCTCGCGGGTCAATTGACCTCTATTTCGTCCAAAGATATTGTCACGAGTATGAGCGATGCCGTCAAAGAGTTTGTCGGGGAAGCCGAGCAGAGTGACGACCTTACCATGCTGGTGATAAGGAAGTAAGGAGGTCTTTATATAATCAGTTTAATCTTATCGGGTTTCAGATCGTCGTAGACGACCCCGACCGCGTCTCCTTCCATCGGCACGCGCCCCTTCGTCAGAATCCACTTTCTTCTGACATATTCCTTACCATCTACCTTATACCTCACTTTTAGGATGTGAGGGAAAATAGCGCCGTCCAAAGCGCCTTTACGAATCATTTTCGTGTTGATTTTCAACCACCATTGTCTCTTCACGGAGATTACTGTTCCAGACGTAGTGTTCTGCATGACTTCATTATTTTCCACTCAAATATAATGAAAATAAGTCATTAACCGAGACACCGCCCCTCGTGAAGGTGGACGATCGTGGCGGTCGGCGATGGGGTTTTCAGACGATTTTTGTATTTTTGAAGTCTGTAAAAGAAAGAGATATTCATCATGCGACTGAACTCATTTCATCGACTTCTGGTAATCTTCCTTGGTGTGATCCTGTCGGGATGCGCCGTGAAGGAAACACCTTCCGCTTCAAATAAGAAGACGCTACGCTTCAATGATCAGGGGACTTTCAAGATTCTGCAACTGACAGACACCCATATCTGCTGGGAGAATCAAGAGGAATACGTCAAGGATCTCCGGCAGGTGTGCTACATTCTGGACACCGAAAAACCGGACCTGGTCATATTCACGGGAGATGTTGTGACCGGGATTCTCGCGGATTCCTCCTGGGTCAATTACCTTAAGCCCATGGATGAGAGGGGAATCCCCTTTGTCGTCACCTTCGGCAACCACGACAGGGAACAGGAGCTTACGGAGCGGCAGCTCGCCGATCTGGTGATGGCGCATCCTATGAGCCTCAACACGGCGGAGTCCGGCTGGCTGGACGATATGGCCTTGGAGGTCAAGTCCTCCAAGGGCGACGGGATAGCGGCCCTGCTGTACTGCATGGATTCGGGAGACTATGCCACGATCGATACGCGTCCGTCCGGCTATGGATGGTTCAGATGGGACCAGGTGGAATGGTACCGCAACACCAGCTTCGCCTATACAAACGCCCACGGAGGGGTCCCTTACCCGGCATATTCATTCTTCCACATCCCTCTTCTGGAATTTGGAGAGACGTACAAGACCGGCCAGATCGTGTCAGGTGTGCGGGAGGAGAATGAGTGTCCCGGCGAGCTTAACACCGGATTGTTCTCCGCTTTCGTGGAGTGCGGGGATGTTCATGCCGTTTTCACGGGCCATGACCATGTCAATGACTATGTTGTGAAAAATGATGACGTTTATCTGATTTACGGAAGGTTTTCCGGCCGGAACACCACGTACAACAACCTGCCCTTCGGCGCCAGGATCATCGAGTTGACCGAAGGTGATTACGGTCTCCGTACATGGATCCGCGAGGCCGATGGGAAAGTCGTCCAGACGGACACTTTGAAGGTCGATCTGGATTACACCCTTCGCAAGGCTGTGGACGCCAAAGGTAAAGACCATGGTCTGACCCGCACCGAGTATGTCGGGGACTTCACTGTCGCCGAGGACATACTCGCGGGGACCAAGATGGAGACAGAGATTGTGGGCACTCCGTTCGTGGTCCGTAAAAGGCACTCTTCCTCTCACGGTTACCTTCAGACCGGTAAGCTATATGTTCCCGAGACCGGAGTCTGGTTCTTCCACGTGACAAGCCGCGGAGAGGCCTCCATTCACATCGATGACTGGACAAAGAGTGGCGACGACCGTTTCCAGGGCCGCCTCAACCTTGAGAAAGGATTCCATGATTTCAGAGTGATAATGGCTGACAAGGCGGGAGGGCAGGACCGGTTGAGGGTCCAGTGGCGCCGCCTTGACAACGCCAGGTATCAGGACATCCAGGAAGAGTACCTGTATCTTGAATAGCCGCGAAAGCGTCAGGAAACCTTTAACATATCCTCAAACACGATCTCTCGCGGAGGAATCCCCACCGATTCAAGCGCTTTAATCGCCCGGGCGCAATCATCGATTCTCTTGACTAGAATGGCGGCACCGAGGCCGCGGAGGGTGGCCGCTTTCTCCGCGAAACCGGCCTCCCGAGGATCCAGCGGTCCGGCCAGGCTCTTGCCCTGGGCGTTCTTCAGGCCCTGGACCAGGGTCTCCATGTCGGCGGACTCTATCAGCAGCGCCGCCGTTGAGACGGAGGGGTCGCTCTGGATCAGGCGGACGAAGCGTTCCATCAACGCCGGGGTGTCAGGCAGTCCATCAAGGTTGACCTCGAGAAGAGAGGCGCCGTCGGTGGCCAGCTTGTCGGAAACGGCATAGAGGGCGTCTTCATATTCCTCTCTCTCCATCATGCCGGCGAAGTCCGCGGCCTTCCTTACATGGGCCGCCGCGCTCACGGTTATCGGTCCGTCCCCCATATTCCACATTTCCAATCCGCTCAGTACAAGGCGCTTCCCGGTTGGAGGCGCTATTCTCGACCGCAAGGTAGGCATGGCGTGAATATGCTCCGGCGACGTGCCGCAGCAGCCTCCGTAAAGGTTCACCTCTCCGTCCAGTTCCACCATATGGCTCGCCATCACTTCCGGACTCTCGTCGTATCCGCCCTTGGCGTTCGGCAAGCCGGCGTTGGGATAGCAGACCAGCGGCGCAGGACACCAGGACCCCAGGGAACGGATCAGCGGGATGAGTCCCTCCACACCCATCGAGCAGTTGAGCCCGAAGGCGGCGAGCGGCGCGTGGGAGACAGCTGTGTAGAAGGCTTCCAGGCTTTGTCCGGTCAGAGCGCGGCCGCCGCTTCCGCTCACCGAGACGGAAACGATAACTGGGAATCCCGGCTTGGCCTGCTGGACTCCAAACAGGGCCGCTTTTGCGTTGAGAGCGTCGAAACATGTCTCCACGATAATTAGATCGACACCGCCTTCGATCAACGCCCGGGCCTGCCCCTCATAAGCGGCGGCGACTTCATCAAAGCCGTAGGGACGCCATTCCGGACGGATAAAATCGGCGACCAAGGAGAGGGATTTGGAACCGGGGCCCATATTCCCGGCCACCCAGACTTTCCGGGGTGCCGTGTCGGCCGCCTCGCGGGCGAGACGGGCGGCGGCGAAGGCCATGTCGGGAGCTATTGACGAAAGACCATAATCCTGCTGGACCAGGGCGTTGGCTCCGAAACTGTTGGTCTCGATGATGTCGGCGCCGGCCTCCACATAAGCCTTGTGGATGGAACTTATCACATCCGGCCGGGTCAGGTTGAGACACTCGTTGTCGCCTTTCACGTCCCGAGTGGGCGAAACCGGCAGCCCTTGCCTGAAATCCTCCTCCGTGAGGTTGAATCGTTGGATCTGGGTGCCCATCGCCCCGTCCAGCCTCAAGGCCCTTTCCCGCTTAAGGATATCTTGAGAGAAAACACTGTTCTTTTCCATGAATAGTCACGCTCGTTTCCCGCGAAGATAGTTTATTATTCGCTTTGTTGAACGGGAAACTCTCTATGGAGAATATGCCATAACCGGATTGTTTGAAGCCGAATTGACAATAGAGCAAAGACGCTTTGATAAGAATTCATATCTTTGTGTCAGAAGAAGAATAATCGTTGGTATGCCCTATCAGGTTAGTGCCAGGCGATACTGAAGAACGTGATTAAGGATATGGAATTCAAAGAAGGACGCGGATGGAAATGTTGTTTTGATTCTCAAAGGGGATTATACACCGCCCAAGTGGGAGGCGGTGTGAACTGCACCTTGTATGAGATAACAAAGGAAATCTATGATCGTGTGGACAATCCGGAGCTGGAATGGCCTTCAAGGCTGATCCACGAGGGACGGATGCTGTTCATGTCCGTCGATGACAGATGTGGCCCTCCTTATACTATTGTGTTTGATTCTGATTACAAAAAACTGTGTCCTTGGTCGGATGCCTCTTTCTCAGGGGAACCTTGGCCAGAGGATATGACAGACGCCGTGGTGGAAGTCCTTGAGTCACAAAAGGATAATCGAGAACAGCGTCGCAAGGAGCGAAAGGACCGGGAAAAGAATAATCAATAAGATCCTGCTATATTATTCCTCTATCCAGTATCCAGGTTTTACTTCAAGTAATCCAGGAGTTCTTTCACTGACGCCGGTTTGACCCCAGGATGAATCAACTCCGATTTCGTGTACCTGAACTGGTCGGAGATTATGGTTCCACGCAATGCCTCACCCCTTATGAACCAACCGGAGACCATCTCGTAACCTTTCCAACCGCAGGAACACTCTCCCTCCAGATCAACCCTGCCGCTAAGCGGGGAACCACAGTAGCGGAAAGGAAGAACAATATTCCCGCATTCAGGGCACTTGTACTGAAACAGTTCCGGATGCTCCAGAGTACAACGCGCGAATGAGCCTAGCCAAACAGGATCCGGCGCGAGTTCAATGCCGACCCCGCGGATGCTGTAGGTCATTCTCATGAAAAGCGGGATGAAATAATACCGGTCGTCGTTCTTCCATTCATCATAGCGGGCGTAGATAATCCCGGCGTTGTGGTAGAACAACCTGGTGTCGAGCGACTGCTCGTTGGACGGAATAGGTCCGCCCTTGCGGAAAAAAGCGTTTTTGTCCATGATACAGACTTTTTTTGATGTTGAACAATCCGCATCGCTTTGCCACCGTGGCTTCTGGCTGCTCGGTTGGCGCTCC
>CADBRH010000009.1 GCA_902797035.1 uncultured Bacteroidia bacterium
AATCGGGGCGGACCCTTCCCCTGCTCCGATTGTCGAGGCCCTGAGGAGTCTCGGTGTCCCAGCAGAGCTTACCGGGAGGAACGACATATTCGTGGAGGGCCGGAAGGTCTCCGGCTACGCGAGACGGGTCTCAAAGAATCAGGAGATCATCCACGGCACCTTGATGTACGACGTGGACCTCGACACCCTCACCCACGTCCTTGACACCCCGGAGTCTAAAATGAGGGCTAAAGGGATAGAGTCAGTCAAAAGCAGGGTCGCCAATTTGAAGGAATATCTTCCTGGATTCAAATCTCTGGACGAGGTCCAAGCCGCCCTCCAGGAAATTCTCTCCGGAGGGGATAGCCTGATGGAACTATCTGAGGCTCAACTTGCTGAAGTCAGGAATATGGCCAAGGAGAAATTCTCCACCTGGGAATTCCTGTATGGCCGTTCCCGCGAGGCTGACCTTTCCCGCTCCGCCAAACTCCCTTGCGGGACGGTGCGGACGGACATCAGTCTCGACCACGGCCTGATCACCTCTCTCAGGTTCTCCGGCGACTTCCTGTTCGACGAGCCCTCGGAAGGTCTGGCCTCAAGGCTCATCGGCTGCCGCTTCGAAAGGGACCACCTCGCCGCCGCACTCGGGAACGCCATGGTCTCCCGATACTTCCGCGACACCTCGGCTGAAGACATCCTCAACCTTTTATTTTGATATTCCCAACCTTTCCCGCCGTTCTTCCGTCTAATGAATGAAGCCGCCAAGTAAGCGGGAAAGTTGAACTATTAATATCACTATGATGGAAGACATTATTCTGCCTCTTTTCATGTGTGTGGTCATGCCGGTCATGATTGTCTGGCTGGTGATGTGGACAAAGAGACACGAGACCGACAAGATGGCTGAGATCATGCTCAAGGCGATGGAGACCGGCACCCCTATCGACCCTGATTTCTTCAAACAACAAGTCCGTCCCAGGAAGAGCGTGAAGTCGAGGCTTGTGGGGCTGTTGACCGCCTCCTGCATTCTCATGTCCATCGGAATCGGATTCATTATTGTAGGTATCGTTATCATCCTCGGATGCCATTGGACCTTGCGGAGCGCTCCTAGCGGGTTCACGATAATCCCCTTCGCGGGAGGTATCCTGGTGGTGGTGGGAGCGGCTCTTCTCGTGGTGTACTTTATCCAGAAAAAGATTCTGGCCAAGGAGATAGGGGCTGAGGAAAGAGCTCTGGAGGCGCCCAAGGAGTAATGACAGAGGAGCGGTTCATCGACCTCGTGAGAGTGGAGCAGGAGCCCCTCAGGCGGTTCCTGCTCGTTTTATGCGACGGCGACTCCGCCCTGGCCGATGACATCGCCCAGAACGCTCTAGTCCGCGCGTATGTGGCTTCCGGGTCGTTCCGGAGCCTATCCAAATTCAGGACATGGCTTTTCAGGATCGCTTACAACTGCTATATAGACAACCGCAGGAGAAGAAGCCTGGTGACTGTCCCTATTGATGATGACGAGGCGAGGAATCTCCGGGCCGAGGACTCAACCGACAGTTCTTTCCGGTACCAGAAGCTCCACCAGGCTTTGGAAAGGCTTCCGGAAAAGGAGAAAGTCGCCATCATCCTTTTCTATTTCGAGAATCATAGCGTCAAAGAGATATCCTCCATTCTTGACATCCCGGCGGGGACGGTGAAATATCACCTCTCCTCCGGAAGGAACCGGTTAAAAAAGATTGTGGCCGATGAAAGATATTGATATAGAAGACCTTCTAAGGAACAGTAAACCAGTGGTCAAGGACGATCCGACCTTCCTGCTCGAGACCCGGCGCAGGATGAGGGACGTCGAAGGCATCAAGGACGAGGTCGACCGCCAGCGGGGGTATGGCCGTACTGTCCTGTTGATCACCTTGATTATCGGCATGGTGACCGGTATCATGGTCGCCGCCACCCTCCTGTTGTTCCCTATGGACAGTGTATTCGCGTTTATTGGGGAATGGAAACTGTACCTTGCGCTCGCCGCGGCGATTGTGGTAGTGGTGATTACCATTTTCGGAAGAGACAGATCCTTCTTGGTACTCAATAAGTTACTTGTTTTCCCCCATTCAAAGACGACAATGGAAGAATACTTAACTGATTAATAATCAATAAGATTTCGTCTCCTCAAGAAAGTGACTTTGGACGATCTCCCGGTACTTTCTTGAGACTGGTAACCGTACGTCGCCCACAACCACTGTTTCCGAAGAGACAAGGACTGCCAGTTCCATATTCACCAAAAATGAACGGTGTATCCGAAGGAAACCTTCGCCTAGCAGATTCTCCCACTGTCCGATGCCGGTCTTGTTCCGGTACGATTCTCCGTCACTGGTGACTATCCTGACTTCTGTGTCGTTGGACTCTATGTATGCTATGGACGCGCGGTCAAGAGTCACGCTTCGACGGTCAGAGAAAAAGGTGATGGTTCGGGACACCGGCTTCAGATGCTTTGAGAGCCATAGACCCAAGAAGTGGTCCCCGATCGAGAGAGCGGTCATAACCAGTCCCAGGAAAACAGGATTGATGAGCATTGGAGGCACTTCCTTCTGGTTCAACTGATAATCCTCCATAGTGATCAGATTCCACACAAAATGATGCAGGATCAGAATCATCAGAGTGGCCGAGACCAGGACAGCCAGGGAAAGATAGACCTTGTCCATCAGTTTGACGGCTTTCGGCATCAGGAACTCGAGGGCAAGCGCGCACGGACAGAAGATCAAGGCGAACAATACGGCTTTAGCCAACTTGTAATCCAAGCTGACAAGTATGGCGGCTACCAGCGTCAGAGCTATGATCCAATAGGCAATTTTTCCGACCGTTCTCATCACGACACTAAATTACTCTTTTTCCAGCCCGAAAGCAAACCTTCTTCTCCTTTAATATGGGTTTTAACGGTACCAGAACAGGATTTGACTTTGGTCAATCCCTCCTGTTAGTCGTAACTTCGCGAAAGAGTCAAACCATTAAAAAACCTTATCATTATGTTGCAAGAAGTAATTCATCAAGAAGTTATTCAAGTTGTGGATTCCCTGGGTGTGGTCACTCCGGAGACCATAGAGAAAGCCAGCTGGTCTTTGTCCAAATTCTTCATCCAAGGAGGGCCCGCTGGTATGATTATCATCACCCTCTTCCTGATCGCCTTGCTGGTGGCCGCCTGGAAAGCACCACGCTGGGTTAAGGAAATCGGGATCGGAGCCTTGGTCGTGTCAATCTTCTGGACACTCAGAGGCTTCTTCCAGATATTCGAGTTGGCCGAATCCTTTGGCGATATTCCCTTCAATATCTGCTGCGGAGGCTTTAAAGTCGCGATGATTTCCACCTTATATGGATTCATCGTCTATTTCATCTCCCTAGTCATTAGGATAATCCACAAACCAAGAATATAATAATCTTGACCTCCAAGCGCTTCACCACAGCTATCCTGGTCACAGTCGCAGTCGGACTGGTTACATTCTTAACCGCCGGGCATCCGAAAGGGTCTGAGCCGTCTCAATACCTATCAGCGGAGCGGTTGGAGAAGGTAGTCGCGGACGCCGCCAAGGACTTCTCGACCAGATACCGCAAGGACTTTATCTCGGTCGCGGAATACGAGCGACTGGTCAAGAGCGGGGAACGATACTGCCAGATCTTTTTCTCATACGGGTTATTCGGTTCTCTGGATTTCACCCAGGACAAGATAGATAATCTATTCAGCGATCCGGACATCGGATGGTTCCGACCTGCCGGTTCTTTCAATTCAATGTTCCTTTCCCCGAAGGGAGACGGTTACTCTGGAAAGGCGTCAAAGACAAGCCCTTATATCATCGAGGGCTTGTCCCAATTTGATGAGACGTTTAATCAATATCCCATTATCCCTCCAGTCGCCAGAAAAAGGGCAGTGGAGGTGTACGGTCCGCTTAATCCAGGGAAAGTCAATTGTTTCTCATATTCACTTGTCAAGGGGGTACCATCCGGGAAGTGTGAGATCTCTTTCTCCACCAAAGATGGTTATTTTCCGGCGAAGACACGCCTTCGCGGGAAAGGGATATTGTTCATCGAGAAGGGGATGATCACGGGTTTCAAGTTGGATAATGTCGAGGATCGCTTCTCACTTTTTGTCAACAACAAGAATCACTCGCCCCTGACATCCGTCAACGACTACTCCTATGAGGTCCGTTATACCATCAAGAACGGGGCGATCTATCCTGATTATCTTGTCCAGAAAGTGAAGTGGAAAAAACCGGCGGACAAGTCAAGGCGCTCTTATTTCTTCGCCGAGGTCAATCCCTGCCTGGATCCTTTCGGTTTATCAATATCCACGACAACCAAAGTCTCTTTCAAGGAATATATCCCGTTGGATAAAACCAGTAAGAATCGCTATTCCAAGTACTTCAAGCCTACAGGGGCCGCCTGGAGAGTGACTATGGCCAAAGCGGAACTTGACCCGACATCGCTGGACTATTTAATGAATACACCTTCGTGGCCGGAGATAAGAAACGATATTGAGAGTGGCGGGAAGTCCATAAACGAACAGAACAGGTCCCAGACGGACCTGTTCCATTCAAAATATCATAATAAGCTGAAGTCTATCGAAAACCTGACCAGCCGTGACGAGGAGACAAGGATGATAATCCAAGAGCTCTACAGTTCGGCGGCATGGGCGAGGAGGTAGTCCTCGGCCTCGACGTTCCAAAGGCCGTGGTGGGCCTTGCAGAGACGGTCGAGCTCCGCGTAAACGGGGTTCGACCTCCCTTTATCCTCAAACTCGGTTATGGCGGTAAGAGGCATGTCTATATGGGTGTAGATCAGCTTCTTGCCACCCTTGATCTCGGGAAGGTGCAGGGTTGTCTCAGGAACCACGTTCAAACCTCCGATGTGGGTCACGAGTCCGGCGGGATCCAGACCCTTGCCCATCATCTCAAGAGCCTCCTTCATGTCGTCCGTGTTGCCGCCGCTGGTGCCCACGATGTGGGTAGAGGCGTAATGGACGTTGTAGAAGTTGAAAGGAGCCTTGAAGTCAGCCCTACCAGGACCCGAGAAGAAATTAAGGCAGCCGTCCTGGGCGAGGATGTCATCTCCCTGCTCGATCACGGCGGGAACGGGAGCCATCACGACCACCTCGTCATAGCCGGTACCTCCCGTCAGGCCACGGAGATACTCGGCGGGATTCTCCACCGCTCCGGTGTTGACATATTGAAGGTCAATACCACGGGATGCGGCGAACTCCTTTGTGTAGAGGGTCGCGGCGCGGTCCAGGCGGGCCTGGTCAATGTCGGTGACGACAAAGAGCGAGGGCTTGCGATCCTCACGGCGGAGGACGTAGTTGATCATCGCGAGACTCATCGGGCCGACTCCGGCCAGCAGGGCCATCTTACCGCCGTCCTTGATCTCCATCTGGTGGACATAGGATCCGGGAGTGGTGTGGTAGCAGGCGTGCATCGCGCCGATCACGCAGGAAAGAGGCTCGCTAAGCGACGCGGGATAGAATCCGGGACCGTTGTAAGGCAGCAGGCAGCCCTGCTCCATCACCTCGGCGGGTATTATGATGTAGGTGGCGTCGCCGCCGATGAACCTGGAGGAATATCCGGGGGCGGAAAGTACCCCGACCGGACCTCCCTCGTAATTGAGGGCGGGCTGGATGGAGAACTTGTCACCTGGCTTGAACTGGTCCTTCCACTTGGCCCCGACCTCGACTATCTCGCCGGCGAACTCGTGGCCGATGATGGTCGGGTGCTCGGCGATGTCATTAGGGACCCTCTTGTGGTCGGTTCCCTGGTGTGAGGACTTGTAGGATGACATGCAGATGCTGTCGCTGACAACCTTCGCGAGGATCTCGTCTTCCTTCATCTCCGGAAGCTCGAATTCCTCAAGCCTCAGGTCTTCCTTGCCGTAAAGGCGTACCGCTTTTGTCTTCATATTCAATCAATTAAATACCT
>CADBRH010000010.1 GCA_902797035.1 uncultured Bacteroidia bacterium
AATAATTGTCCTAGCCAGGGATTCTTATCTTGTTTTCTAGTTATGATATCTTTTTCTTGAACAACGAAAAGTGTTTTAGACGCATTGTCATTATCTGGAATCTTCCCCTCAAATAACTTTTTAAACTTCCGATAATATTCTCTCTCTCCGATGAGTTGTTTAAACTGCTTACTAGAGGAGGAGAGTCCAGTCGGAAGGACAATATATCCTTTCGTCTTCTGCTTGGCGATAGCCAGAAACCGTGAAGAAGAAGTAAAGGCGACTTTGTGTATTAAGAAACGAACTAAAAGTTCTCGGGCCCACTCTGGACAAGTTGGAACATATACTATTTGATAGTTAATTGTCCCTGTATCATCGCTATTGGCCTGAATACAATAATCTACAAGATTATTCATCGCACATAGAAAGCGTCGTCCATTCTCCACTTGAGAATGAAGCATCATATCACAAATGGCTGGGAATAGGCCATTTTCGTGTGTGATAAGCTCTTGAAATCTATCCTGTGCGCTCATAATATATTATTTCAGAACTAACAGTTGAATATCCATAATTGCCCTTGTCATTCCTACATATAATTCAAAAGTATTAATGTCAACACGTCCATTGATAACAAGAATTACATGTTTGCATTCCAGGCCCTTATATGCTAACATAGAAGTGAAGGGTATTTCAGATGTGTCTTGGCATATATTCCTAGGATTCAGTTCTTTTATGCCTTCTACCGTGGCAATCCTATCATATAATTTCTCATTGCCAGATGTCGGCTCTTTCTTTGTGCTTGAGTCTGCCAGAATCACATAATCGTTCCAATCTCTTGAGTGTTCACGAATACTCTTCTTTACTTGATTGATGTGTTTGATTAACTGCTTGGCGCCTTCAAAATAGAAGACTTGAGTGGATGCATAGTTTTCATCAATTATTATTTGGAAAAGCTCTTCCGCAGACTTGCCGTCAAGAAGCATTTTCGCAAAGGAAACGATTTCTTTATTCGTTGGAACCCGTTTATTTGTGTCTAAAACAAAGCGTGCGCCGTTATGAGCCACAATATCCGCTAGTTCGTCAATCTGTCTAAGTTCATGATTATAACCCTGTTCAGTGTCATAGAAAACCAGATAACGCCCATTTGAAACGCCATCTCTGGTAACAGATGTTAATGAATTAAGAAGAGGTATTGCTCCTTTATCCAGCACATCCTGTGCCTCATCTATAACTACGTAATCGTATGGCGTAAAATCTTCTTTTCCTCGAATAGCTGTGAATAACGCATCAATTTTATCATTTGCGGCTCCATTCGAGATGTCATCTAATGAGAGACCTATTGAAGATACTTTTGATTGTAGAGAAAACAGGAAAGACGCAAACTGTTCTACCTGACAATTGGGTAAGCCTGCTTTCCAAAACTCATTTCTGATTTTTGCCTCCAGGAGTCTGTTCCAACATAGATATAAACCCCGAAGCGTGTGATACTTTTCGATATATGCGCGTGCGATTGTTGTCTTACCAGTCCCAGGGCCACCCTCAATGAAAATGCGCTCGTTCTTTTGTAAACTGGAAAACGTACTTAAATTATCAATATTAAGTCGCTGGAGAATTGCCTCCATTCCTCTTTCGGAATAAACGTTTCTACTTCTATCGGCAAAATTAAAGAGAAGGGTTTGAATGGCAATTTCTACATCCTGCGGGTCAAGGTCTGGACGATTCCATCCAATTTTGTTCTTGTCTGAATCTAAAACAGTTATGCAAAAATCAGCAAAGGAGATAGAACTATCATCGTGCTGTATCTTTGACCATAATTTATATCCTAGGTCCGCATTAGGGTTCGCACTTGTATGCTCCATCCTTGTATGGGGGAAAGCACAAATCGTGTCAATAAATAGCTGCGAGGAACTAACAACCTTATTGTTAATCAATGCATACATATAGTCTCTGGCTTGATCAAAAGGTGATCTATCCATAAACTTTCTCTCTCTAGCAGCTTCATAGTAATACATCCCTTGCTCTATTCCTACTTTCCCTCCCTTTGTTTCAATCACCGCGACTCCTTTCTCAGAAACAAGTAAAAAATCAATTTGAATCTCATTCTGATTTTTGATAGAGACTGGTAATCTTAGATTATGCCAAAAATGCCAAGTATACTCGCTCTCGGAGCAGTCAGAATATATACGCCTAAACATTTCGATCTCTCCATACAGAGGACTGCCATCATTTTGAGTAATAATGGCTTCAAGATCGCTAGTGTTATTATATGAGATATGTGGGATAATGGGCATACTAATCTGCTGGTTGAGGGACTTCCCATAATGCGGGATTTACCAAGTCCATCATCTTATAGTTGAACATCTCTATTAACTCATCCCGATGTTCGGGAAACATATCCAAAACATCGACAATATCACGTAGAGGAAGACACATTTTTACCCTGTCGTAGTATCCTGTCCGAATATCGTCTTCAAATTGCTCAAAAGACATCAGTTCTGGACGCCCAGACGGGGGTAAAGTGTTTTCCTCCCAGTAGGATTGATTACGATAAGAAAACTCCCAGAACGACATTTTCTTATAGAATTGCGGTTGGTTGCACCAGCGTGCTATCTGAACATAAAGATTGGCAATAGGTGCTTTGTGATAATCCTGATGCCGCATTACATACCCTACACAACCATACTGCATCAAAACGCGTATTCTTTGGAACAACTCCCATATGTCACGATAGAACCTATTCGTGTCTGTTACTTCCTGCATAAAGCCACAGAACAGATAGAATTTAGTTCCTTTCTTCGGATTGTTACGCTTCCAAATTTTTAAAGCACGCTCAATGAGATCACGGTCTCTCCAATTATCAAAGGCAAAAATGAAATCGCCATGATACTTTGACTTTGATAACATCATCGCCATTTCTTCACCATAAGGACTTTGCGCTAACATTCGCTCATCTAATCCCTGTCTGAATTGGAAAGGCCTTCCTGAGTCAATCAGTTTCTGAAGTAAAGGTCTCCAGACATTGACATTGGACGCAAGGAAGTTGTCATCCCAAAGGTAAACATATGGTCTTACCAATCTTCCTTTTTCATCTCTCTCGTCATCTAAGAACCATTCTAGTTCAGAATATGGATGAATTGTGGACTCTAGTTTATTGACACAGAAAGGGCAATGTCGGATACAACCTCTTGTTAAGAATCCAATGGAGTATTTTTGATAATCTTTGTACTTATCGCGCTTAAAACCTGATTCAACCTGTTGATCAACATACTCGTCATAAAGATGGTAATAAGGCATTTGGCGCGCCATATCAATACCGAAGACTCTTGCGCCACCTCTATGATTTGGAAATCTATTGAGGAATGGATCATTCTCGAGGCTATTCATATCTTTATTCCGTTCCTCGGAAAACTCTTTTACGTTTTGTTTGTCTACATAGAACCCAGTCCCACCTGTAGCAAATATTTTCTCTGCCTTTGTACCTTTAGCTTTTTCAAAGAACGCAGGCATTGAGGTGAATGAAAATACTCGAGACAAGAAAATTCGATCATACTTTGAAATGTCTTCGTCTTGATCAAGGATCAAGTGGAAGGGAATACTATTATCATGTAGAAAGCCAGCTATTTTTAGAAGAACCAAATTGGGATGCCTGGTTCCGTTGTCTAGCAGATCTGCATCTACTAAACCAACCTTGAGCGTCTGTGCATTTTGCTTTTTTGCTCTCATTGATTGATACTATAACGTAACCATTATACCCAATTTACAAAAATACTAATTATCTTGTATTTTATTGCCGATTGAATCTGTCTATCTGTATATTAAATAATTATGCATGTTTGATTTCAACTCGTTTTAATGTGACGAAGTGTGAAATTAAACATGCCAGATTTGCGGCCAGACCATTATGACACAGCCTAACCCCTTGACAACCAATCCGCATTCCATCCTCCGCAACCAATTTAACGAGGAGGAATATTAGTCTTAGACTCGGGTGGTATAGGACCTGTAAATAACTGAAAATCAATAAGAGAGACAAGGTGAAAAATAACCTTGTCTCTCTTCATTTTTGGTTATAAAAGAGCAAATAACCTTGTCTGTTTTTTGTATATTTGCACTATCCTCCTCCATATTCATATAAATGGGAAGACAAGGCGAGAATACCTGTACGTCGGCGTGGACAATATCGCTCAGGCCCGGGAGCATTTCCTGAGCTGGTTCGCTCCGGACGCGCCTCCGTCTTTATCTCATGAAGACAAGCTCGTAGTGACGGGAGCCAAGGCCGATTCTCTCTCCGTGAATAAGCTGGGTTTCCCATTCCGATTCCGGGGTGGTGTTCTTGAAATGGTCGTGATGATCGTGGAAGCCTTCTTGATGGAGATGATCTCCAAGCACTGAGTTCCGTAAAGGTTCCGCCGCCAGGCAAGCGTCCGCGCAGGCCTGGTCGAGCGCGACAGGATCCTTGGACGCGAACATCCCGATGTCCGGGAGTATAGGGGCGTCATTCTCGGCATGGCAGTCACAGTAAGGGGAGACGTCCACGATGAGCGAGAGATGGAAACTGTCGCGGCCGCTGACGACAGCCTTCGTGTATTCGGCCATCTTGGCGTTGAGGACGGGGATGGCCTGGTCCTGGTCAAAGTCTATAGCGTCGAAGTTACACGCCCCGAGGCAACGCCCGCATCCCACGCAATGGGAATCGTCCACATGCATCTTCCTGGCGACTGGATCATATACAAGGCCGCCGTTCGCGCATTCTCTTTCACAGCGCCGGCATCCGCGGCACCGGGCTTTATCAATGATGGCCTTACCAGCGGAATGCTGGTCCTTTTTGCCCGCGCGGGAACCGCATCCCATGCCGATATTCTTTATCGTTCCGCCGAAACCGGTCATTTCATGCCCCTTGAAGTGCGTCAGGCTTATGAATACATCCGCATCCATCACGGCGCGTCCTATGAGAGCCTCTTTCGTGTATTCTCCGCCTTCTACAGGCACCGCTATGTCGTCGGTGCCTTTCAAACCGTCGGCGATAATGACCGGGCAGCCGACGGACAGCGGCGTGAAACCGTTTTCCCACGCGCACTCAAGATGCTCCAGGGCATTCTTCCGGAATCCGGGATACATCGTGTTGCAGTCTGTAAGGAAAGGCTTGCCTCCGAGTTCCTTGACCAGATCGACAACGGCCTTGGCATAGTTGGGGCGGAGATAACTGATATTGCCCAGTTCTCCGAAGTGCATTTTGATAGCGACGAACTTGCCGTCCATGTCTATGTCCGCGATTCCGGCTCTGCGGGCCAGCCGTTTCAGTTTGGCGGGCATACTCTCTCCGAAAGCGGATGTCCTGAAATCGGTATAAAAAACTTTCGAGGGTTCCATAATATTGTTAATATGAATTATTTCTGTAGCGTCATCTCCTTGATAAACCTGACCTCTTCATCGCTGAAAGGAGTGAGATCCGGACGGAAAAGGTCGTGGAACCAAACCTCGGGCTCTTCTGTAAAAGGAACGGGCTCGCCGTTTTCAATTGTGTTCCAGGGGTACTGGCACTGCTGCTTGCCGTTCACGAGACCGTAGCTGAAGCATCCTATCTTTTTTTCTTTGAAGAAAGGAAGGATGGAGAGGTAATCGGATCCGCGGGTGCGGGCCATCCATTCTGAACAGAGGATGGGGCGGCCGAACCGCTCGCAATATTCATAAAACCTTATGCAATCGTTGAGGGCGTTGTAGCAGTGGAAAGAGATGATATCGCTGTTCTCGAGGACAAAATCGGAGATGTCTTTGTTGTAGGATCCCCAGGTCGGCAGGGCTATGATGGGCGATGTCAGCGGCTGGGAAGGATTGACCTCGCGAGCCCAGCGGAAAACTTCTTTAATGAATGGCAGAGTATCGAAGCCCTTGGTGTTCTCCGGCTCGTTGTACAGGCACCACGCCAAGACACGAGGATCATTCTTATAGCGCTTCATCACTTGCTTGAGATAACGCTCGATCACCGGCCATTTGGAGGGGTCGTTGACCACATCCTTCCCCGGCGAGGACATCCACACCGAATTGTGGACTCCTGGCACTGGCTGAGGCTGGGGGCCAAGGTAGGGGTTCTTAATTGTACCGCCGTTAGTGAAGAATGTCATCAGGATCCGCATGCCGTGACTGTCGGCGATCCGCATCGTTTCCTCCAGCCGTTCTATAAATCCCTTCGGATCGTCCTGCCATACTATGTCGCAGAGGAACAGTCTTATCGCGTTGAATCCAAGATCCTCCGCGAGAGCAAGTTCCTTGTCCACCACCTCTGCTTGGAAATAATCCTTCCCCCAAATCTCCACGGGAGTGCCGGAATATGAAGGCATATAAACGCAACCTACCGGCCAGGGTTGGGAGGCATACCATTCATTGGCCTTCTCCTCACTCCATCGTTCAGCGGGTGAAACCGCGCATCCGGCAAGCGCGAGCGCGATGGCTACACTGATCAGCGGTACTCTTCTCATACTCGCGAATACAATTACAGGTAATTTTTGTAAAGATAAGATATCTTTTTTCATCTTCGGGTAATATATGGTAAAAACAATCGCGATTAGTCAATAAAACTGAACCTTTTTAGTAAATTTGTAGATTGATTTAAAATCATGGATACGATATGAGAAAACTATCACTCTTATGGCCGCTCCTCGCCCTGCTCGCCGTGGCTTGCGCCCGGAACAGGGTTGATGTGGACCGTCTGGTGGACAATTACGCCGTGGTGACGATTCCCGCGCCTGACCTGACCGGAATCACGGACAACGGGAAGGAAGTGCTGAGACTTTACCGTAAAGCCGCCGACGAGGTGGACAACATCTATTGGAGGCAGAATTTCGGGGAGAGCGAACCCTTCCTCAACTCTCTGAAGAAACCTTCGGAGAGACTTTATGCCGAGATCAATTACGGCCCTTGGGACCGTATTGACGGGAAGCCTTTCCTTCCGGGGTACGGCAGGAGGCCCGCCGGAGCACGTTTCTACCCGGAGGATATGACCAAGAATGATTTCTTCGCCTTTGACAATCCGGATAAATCGAGCCCTTACACCCTGATTGTCCGGGAAGGCGGGGCCCTCAAGACAGTCTGGTACCACGACGCCTACGCCGAGTCCATCGCGAAGATAGAGGAATACTTGAGCCGCGCCGCTGATGTGACCATCAAGGAGAGTGTCCGGAACTATCTCCTCAAGATGATAGAAGGTCTCAAGACTGATGATTACTACGATAGCTACCAGGCCTGGCTGGAGATGAACGACAGCAAGATGGACCTCGTGATAGGGCCTAACGAGCCTGTGGATGACGCTCTTTACGGCACAAAGGCCTCTTATGGAGCTTACGTGCTTCTGAAAAATCTCCAACGTACCGAGGAGCTGAACGCTCTGTCCGCCCGTATGCCTGAGTTCCAGAAGATGCTCCCTGGCGATCCGGCGAACCTCACTTTCGTTCCCGGTCACGAGTCCGACATCTTCTCATGCGATGTGCTCTACTGCGGAGGCTATCCCAACGCCGGATACAAAGTCATCGGCATCAACTTCCCTTATGACGCCAAGGTTCAGAAGGAATTGGGCACACGCACCATCATCTTCGACAACATCATCCGCGAGAAGTTCAACCGCACGGTCCACCCGGTCGGCGCCTATCTTCTGGAGGATGTCTATCAACCCCACGTTGACGCCAGCGCTTTCTACTGGCTCATCGTGTTCCGCGAGATAGCGAAGGGTCTGGGAGTGAAGGAGACCATCAACGGTAAGGGGACCGTCGCGGAGGCGCTCGGCACCGAGGCTCTGGCCCTTGAGAAGGCCAAGTCCAATGTGCTGGGAGCCTTGCTCTGCGCCCAGGAGGCCGAGGCTTACCATATCTCCTCCCTTTTCCAGAAGGAGGATGTGCTCACCACATTCGTGACCAACACGATCCGGTCCACAAGGTTCGGCGCGGCCGACCCGACTGGTATCGCCAATATCGTCGTCTATAACTACCTGCTTGAAAGCAAGGCGATTGTCTGGAATCCTTCAGGCCGCTACAGCATCGACTATGACAAGACTTGGCAGGCTTTGGAGACCCTCGGGGCCAAGATTCTGGACATCCAGGCTCACGGTGACATCGAGGCGGCCCGTGAAGGTCTCGCGAGATATGCTGTGGCCGGTCCGGAGAGCCAGTCCGATAAACGTGTCCTCGAGAGGGCCGGAATCCCAGTGGACATCCGTTTCGATTATGAATAATTAAACTGACGCGATACCATGTTCAAGAATTTTACAGGATTCAACCTTGTTGAGCAGATGCAGAAACTGCGTCAGAAGAATAGATTAAACCCGGGAATATTAAAGAAAAAAAGCATTGGCCTCATATTCGTCGCCATCATCTTCCTGATCCTATGGTTCCTTCCGACCGAAAGCTTCGGGATGGACGGCCTCACGCAGGTACAGCAAAGGATCATCGCGATATTCGTTTACGCCACCCTCATGTGGGTGATGGAGCTTGTCCCCGCTTGGGCGACGTCTGTCTCCATCATGGTCTTGCTTCTGCTGTTCACCTCCGATTCCGGTCTTAAGTGGATCTGCGATCCCGCCACGGCCGGCCAGCTCCTCAGCTACAAGCAGGTGATGGCCAGTCTCGCCGACCCGGTGGTCATGCTTTTCATCGGCGGTTTCGTCCTGGCTATCGCCACGACAAAGACCGGTCTGGATGTCCATCTCGCCCGTGTGCTGCTCACTCCGTTCGGGAAGAAGAGCGAGAATATCCTTCTTGGATTCATGCTGGTCACGGCCTTGTTCTCGATGTTCATAAGCAACACGGCCACCGCGGCCATGATGCTCACCTTCCTCACTCCCGTCTTCAAACAACTCCCGGAGGCCGGAAAGGGAAGGATCGCGATGGCGCTCAGCATCCCTATCGCCGCCAACCTCGGTGGCTTGGGAACCCCTATCGGCACGCCTCCTAACACTATAGCTCTCAAGTACCTGAACGATCCGGAAGGTCTGGCGCTAGGCATCGGCTTCGGCCAGTGGATGCTTTTCATGGTGCCTCTCGTGATTGTTCTGATCCTGATCTCATGGTTCCTCCTCAAGAAGATTTTCCCGTTCTCCCAGAAGACCATCGAATTGAAGATTGAAGGTGAGATGAAACGTGGCAAGGAGACGACTCTGGTGATCGTGACCATGATTGTCACCATCCTCCTCTGGATGATGGACACCGTTACCGGTATCAACACCTACACGGTGGCGTTGATCCCGTTCGCTGTCTTCGCCTTGGCCGGCATAGTCTCTAAATATGACCTTGAGGAAATCAACTGGTCTGTTATCTGGATGGTCGCCGGCGGTTTCGCCCTGGGTTATGCCATGAACGGCTCCGGTCTCGCGACCCTCGTCGTCCGCGCTATTCCTTTCGGCAACTTCTCGCCGCTGCTTATCCTCGTCCTCTCCGGACTGTTATGTTACGGCCTTTCAAACCTGATTTCCAACTCCGCCACGGCGGCTCTTCTCATGCCTATTCTCACTGTAGTGTGTACCGCTATGGGTGACAAACTGCTGCCTGTCGGAGGCGCTTCCACAGTGCTTATCGGAGTCGCCATAGCCTCCAGCAGCGCCATGATCCTGCCTATCTCCACGCCTCCTAACGCGCTGGCCTATGCCACCAACCTTATCCAGCAGAAGGATATGGCCAAGATGGGTGTCATCGTGGGAGCCATCAGCATCCTGCTTGGCTATCTGGTGCTTATCGCCGCCGGGGCCCTTAATATAATTTAGTATATATAATTAAAAATCATATTGTTATGAGAAAGAGTGTCTTATTTGCGATTCTCGCTTCCGCGCTGGTTGTCTCCTGTGCCAAATCATCGGATTCACCGTATGCCAGAAGTGTGGCTGATTATGCGGTGGTCACAATCCCGGCGCCGGATCTGAGCGGAATCACTGACAACGGGAAACAGGTCCTGAAACTTTACCGCCACGCCGCCGACGAGGTGGACGCCATCTATTGGCAGCAGCACTTCGGTGACAAGCAGGCTCTTTTGGACGGGATATCCGATCCCGACCAGAAGACCTTCGCCGAGATTAACTATGGACCATGGGACCGCTTGACAGGTAAATCTTTCGTGGATGGCTATGATGACTGTCTTCCCGGAGCTGGATTCTATCCGGCTGACATGACAAAAGAGGAGTTCGAGGCTTGGGATAGTCCTGACAAGAACAGCCCCTATACCCTTATCCGCAGGGCCCCTGACGGCTCTTTGGAGACTGTATGGTACCACGACGCCTATAAAGAGCAGATTGACAAAATCGCCAATTACCTGAAGGTGGCGGCCGAGATAACCATCAAACCAAGCGTGAAGGACTATCTCCTTGCCAAAGCTGATGCTCTCCAGACAGACGACTATTACAAGAGTTCCCTGGCTTGGATGGATATGGACGACAGTAAGATGGATCTCGTGATAGGCCCGAACGAGGCCGCCGACGACCAGCTGCTTGGCATCAAGCGCTCCTACGAGGCTTTCGTCCTCCTGAAGAACCTCGCCCGTACCGAAGAGCTGATGAAGTATGTCTCCCGTATTGAGGATTTCCAGGCCGCCCTTCCCGGTGACCCCGCCTACAAGACCTTCCAGCCCGGGACAGGCTCAAACATCTTCTCCTGTGATGCCCTCTACTATGCCGGAAAGGCTAACGCCGGTGTCAAGGTCATCGCCTTGAACCTTCCCTTCGACGCGGATGTCCAGCGTGACCGCGGCACCCGTACTATCCTGCTGGAGAATGTCATCAGGGCGAAGTATGACAACATCATCGCCCCCGCCGCCCAGGTGCTTCTTGAGACTGAGACCACGGAACACCTCTCATCGGCTGTATTCTTCTGGAATATAGTCTTCCGCGAGGTGGCCCATGGTCTGGGAGTCAAGGAGACCATCGACGGAGGAGTTAGCGTCGAGGAGGCTCTGGGAAGCGCCGCTGTGACCCTCGAGGAGATTAAGGCCAACGCCGCCGGCGTGCTGATGGTCTGCGATCTCCAGAATCACTACGATATCCAGCACAACTACTTCACCAAGAATGACGCCCTGGCCACATTCTTCGTCTCGCTGGTCCGTTCCGAGCGCTTCGGTGAGGCCTCCGCTCTGGGTCGCGCCAACATCATCATCTACAACTGGCTCGCCAAGGCCGGCGCTTTCCAGAGAAAGCCCTCCGGGCAGTACACCATCAATTTTGAGAAGATGGAGGCCGCTCTGAAGGATCTCACAGCCCTCGTGCTCAAGACCCAGGCGACAGGCGACAAGGTGACCGCTGATGAGCTTGAGGCTCAGTATTCCAAGCGTTCCGAGGATTACTACGCTGACAGGGTCAATCTTGGTCTCGCCAAGATCCCCGCTGACATCCGCTTCAATTTCAAGTAACAGCCGGATCCGGCCGATCATTACCATCGAATTACACGGCTGGGCCATCAGGCTCCGCCGTGTTTGTTTCTACGAACACTATTCATTATATTTGCCATAGTATGAACGTATTGAAACTCTCGATTTTAGCGCTTGTCATCATGGGAAGTTTAGTTGGGTGCGCCCCGAAGCGGCAGGACGCCGGTCAGGTTGTCCTGGATAACATTTTCTCTCGTAAGAGCGTCAGGTCTTACACTGACGAGCCTGTGTCTCCGGAGCAGGTTGAAACCCTTTTGAAAGCTGCCATGGCCGCCCCTTCCGGCAGGAATATGCAAGCATGGCGCTTTGTTGTGGTCAGGGATCAGGCCGTGAAAGAGAAGCTGGCGGTGGGATTTAACAAAATGATAGCCAAGGCCCCTGTCGTCGTGGTGGTCTGCGGACAGGTCGCGAACGAGGAAGGGGAACCGAACAGGAACTGGACAGCGGACTGCGCCGCGGCGACCGAGAATCTGCTCCTGGCGGCCGAAGCGCTCGGTCTTGGAGCGGTTTGGACCGCGAGTTATCCCTATGAAGACAGGATGACGCCCGCGATCGAGGCCTTGTCGCTTCCGGATAATGTCAAGCCCTATTGCGTCGTTCCTGTCGGACATCCTTCCGGGGATGACAAGCCCAAGGACAAGTGGAAGCCGGAGAACATTCACTACGACAAGTGGTAACGAATAAGGGAAGTGAATATGAATAAACACTTTACCAGAGCGAAAAGCGTCCTGTTGGGGCTTCTCGCCGCCGTGGCGGAGGTTTCCTGTGTCCAGACGAGTGATAAGAATGTCACTAGAGGAATAGGAGTCTATCCCGGAGATCCGGCTGAGTGTTTCGCCCCGGATGTCGTTCCAGCTAAGGGAGGCGAGCGGAATATCGCGCTTTTTCGGGCCGCGAGCCAATCCTCCAGCTTTGACTTCGACCAGACAGCCCAGCTTCTCACGGACGGCATCCTTCCCGACGGCCCTGCCCGCTGGGTGAGTGTTCTGCGGGACGGGGAGCCTCTTCCCCGTCTTGAGAATGGCTATATTACCGACCAGAACCTGTCTGGAGTGGCCTGCAAGGCCCCTTCCACTACATTTGAGTTGAGATTCCACGGATATGAGGTGTCCGCCGACAGGATAATCGTCACGGTCTCCGACTCCAGATTCCCTCCGGTCGCCACGATAAGTGTTGAAGGTGAGTCCGAGGGAGTCTGGATCCCGTTAGGGACAGCTAAAATGTTCCCGACCGGCGCCGACATGGAAGGGGAGAACAAACTCATCAAGCATAGTTCCGAATTCCCTCTGGATCTCCCTGCCGAAGGCCCCTTCAGCGCTCTACGTCTCACGACCGCTTCCCCCGGGGACATGACACTCTCTGAGGTTTTCTTCTATAAGGAAGGGAAGGTAGTGAACGTTGCCTCCAACCTTTGGCTCACCAGTACTTGGAAGAGTTATACCGCTGAGAATGAGTGGGTGGCGATAGATCTGGGCGCCCAGTCCACATTCGGGAAGATGAGATTCCACTGGGTGAACGGCCCCGCCTCGGCGAAGGTCCAGGTGTCTGGTGACTCGAAGTCCTGGAAGGACGTGGCCAGTCTGGACTCTCCGCTCCCGGAGGTGTGTTTCCCTAAGGTGAAGGGCCGTTATGTCCGGTTGATGCTTGAGAAGAGTGTCAACGGCGAGCCTTTCGAGCTAGGCGAGTGGGAGGTAATCGGAAAGGGCGGGACAAAAGCGGTCGCTAAAGAGGCCCCCGCGAGGGAAGGTAGCCTTCAGATGCTATGCGGAGGCGCCTGGAAACTTCTCAGGGCGTCCGAGACCGATGCGGAGGGTGCGGCGATATCGTCCCCGGGTTTCAACGACTGCGACTGGCTGCCCGCAACAGTCCCCGGAACGGTGCTTGGCACATATGTGGACATTGGCGCCATCCACCATCCCAATCTGGCGGACAACCAACTGTTCATTTCCGACTCTTATTTCCGCTCTGATTTCTGGTACCGTGACACCTTCGACGCCACATTGGACACCCCGGTACAGACTCTTCACTTCGAGGGAATAAACTGGAAGGCCGAAGTCTGGCTGAACGGTGTCTCCCTCGGAGTCATAGACGGCGCCTTCAGGACCGCCGACTTTGATGTCTCCGGAATATTGGCGGACGGACGCAACTATTTGGCGGTCAAGATTATTCACAACGATAATTATGGCTTCGTCAAGGAGCAGACAGCCTATTCGCCGGACAAGAACGGAGGTGTTCTGGGCGCCGACAATCCCACGATGCACGCCACCATCGGCTGGGACTGGATCCCGACCGTCAGAGGCCGGAATATGGGAATATATGACGATGTCTGGCTCGCTTACACCGGTCCAGTCACAATCTCGGAGCCTTTTGTAAGGACAGAGCTCCCTCTTCCTGACACCACGTCCGCGACCGTTTTCGCCCAGGTGACTCTTGTGAATCACACTGACGCGCCCGTCAGCGGCACCTTGAACTGGAGTTTCGGGGACTTGTCCGCCAGGAGTGAGGTGGTTCTTGATCCCCGTGAGAGCAGGGAAGTGGTCCTCGACCCTCATACCCTCGAGAATCCACGCCTCTGGTGGCCAAAAGGTTATGGCGAGCAGAATCTCTATCCCGTGACCTTCAGTTTCGAGTGCGGGGGCGCTGAGTCTGACCGAGCCGAGTTCCTTTCCGGAGTCCGCCAGATGGACTATTCGATGGATGAATATGAGCCAGCCGAGGATCTCGGACGAGCATTCAAGGGACGTGATGACTCGAAGCGCCTCAGCATATTCATAAACGGACGCCGCTTCATCGGTTTCGGCGGCAACTGGGGCTTCCCCGAGCATCTTCTCAACTATCGGGCTCGAGAGTACGACGCCGCTGTGGCTTACCACGCCGACATGAACTTCACCATGATCCGCGACTGGGTGGGAATGGTCGGCCATCGATCCTTCTACGAGGCCTGCGACCGGCACGGCGTGATGATTTGGCAGGACTTCTGGCTCGCCAACCCTTGGGACGGTCCTGATCCTGCTGATTCTGAGCGCTTTAACGAGATAGCCAGGCAATATGTGCGGCGAATCCGCAACCATCCCTCCATCGCCCTTTACGTGGGCAGGAACGAGGGTTATCCTCCTGAGTCCATCGACAGTTTCCTTAATGAGATGATTCCCGCCGACCACCCGGGGTTGTACTATATTCCACATTCCGCGGCGGATGGTGTCAGCGGCGGCGGTCCTTACAACGCCCTGCCTCCCTCGAGGTATTTCCACATCCGCGGGCTTGACAAGCTTCACAGCGAGATGGGGATGCCCAACGTGATGAATTGGGAGAATCTCGTGAGGACATTCGGCGAAGACGCCGTGGAGCCGGTGAACACGATAGCACACCCCAACCCGATGTACGGCCTTCACGACTATACTCTGGGCCGCTTGGTCCAATGCGCCCAGCAGACAGAGAGTTTCAATGAGCTGATAGCCAACGCCTTCGGTGAGCCTGAAGACGCCCAGCGATTCACGGAGTGGGCGCAGTGGGTGAACTACGAGGGCTACAGGGCTATGTTCGAGGCCCGGGGCGCTCAAAGGCGAGGGCTTCTCTTATGGATGAGCCATCCCGCCTGGCCTTCGATGGTCTGGCAGACCTACGACTATTATCTCGAGCCTACGGCCGCCTATTTCGGCTGCAAGAAGGCTTGTGAACCTGTTCATATCCAGTTCAACCCGTACACAGGAGGCATCGAGGCGGTCAACTACCACGGCAGTGACCAAAAGGGCTTGATCGCGAGTCTTAAGGTGCTGGATATGAACGGGGGAACGCTTTCGGAGCAAACCACCTCTTTCGACCTTCCCGAGGACTCCACGTTCGAGTGCTTCCACGCGTTGATCCCTGAAGGCCAGGATGTCTATTACTTTAAACTGTCCCTCAGTTCTTGGGACGACACCGTCCTTTCTGAGAATTTCTATGTCCGAGGGGCCGAGGAAGGCAACCTTCAGGTGCTCCACGGCCTAAGTAAGGCGAAGGTCAGCGTGAAGAGTGAGGGTGGCCTCCGGAAGACTGTCACCCTCACCAACGAGGGCGATGTCCCCGCCCTGATGATACGCCTCTGCCTGAAGGACAGCGCCACGGACGACCTCGTGGTACCCGTGATTTATTCGGACAACTATTTCTCATTGATGCCCGGAGAGTCCAAGACGGTGACTGTGAGCGCGAA
Source organism: uncultured Bacteroidia bacterium (assembly GCA_902797035.1). Lineage (GTDB taxonomy): Bacteria > Bacteroidota > Bacteroidia > Bacteroidales > UBA932 > Cryptobacteroides. Next base: position 15,563 of record CADBRH010000010.1, read on the forward strand.
AGCCCAAGATGTCCGGGGCAAGACCCGTCTGGAAGTGTCCGGATTCAACCTTTGATAACCAATTATTCAGGAATATGGAAAAGATGACCCCAAGAGAGCGAATAATGGCCACCATCAACCGGCTTCCGGTGGACCGGCCGCCTGTGGACCTGTGGTGTACCCCGGAAGTGCTGGACACTCTTCGGGAATATACCGGGGTGGATGACGAGTTGGAGGTGTACGACAAACTGGGGCTAGACAAGATAGTCTGGATATTCCCTGGATACGCCGGGCGCTATTTCGACCCGAACGACAGCGGCGAGATAACCCCTTGGGGAGTCCCCACCCGCATGGTGAAGGCCGGCTTGGCGACCTATCAGGAATATATCAACCCTCCGATCGCCGATTTCGGGGATCCGTCTCAGTTGGAGACCTACAATCACTGGCCAGATCCGGACAGGTTTGATTATGAGGGGTCAAAGGCTTTGGCGAGGAAGGCCCGCGAGCATAATTTCGCCACCATCGGGCCATGGATCTCGCATTTTGAGATATATTGCCAGATGAGGGGTCTGGAGAACGCCCTGATGGACACTGTCGCCTATCCGGAATTCCTGGACGCCACCATCGGGCGCATCGACGCGATCCAGACAGTCATGTTGGAGCGGTTCCTCAAGGAACTGAACGACGACATCGACATCATTTTCATCAGCGACGACATGGGAATGCAAAGGAATCTGTTGATTTCCCTGGACTCGTGGGAGACATTCTTCAAGCCCCGGCTGAAGAACTGGTGCGACCTTATCCACAGCTATGGAAAGAAGGTGCTTTACCACACCGACGGAGCTGTCCTTCCCCTGATTCCTGAGTTGGTTAAGTGCGGGATCGACATTCTCAACCCCATACAGCACGTCTGCCCCGGCATGGACACGGCGGTGCTGAAGGAGAGGTTCGGCAAAGACCTCATATTCCACGGAGGTATTGAGAATCAACGGATTCTGCCTTTGGGAACGGCTGATGAGGTAAGGGAGGAGACCCGGATGTGCCTCGAGACTTTGGGAAAGGGAGGTGGTTACATCTGCTGCTCCTGCCATAACGCCCAGGCCGGCACCCCGGTCGAGAACATCCTCGCGATGATCGACACGGTCAAAAACCATAGGTAACAGCGGGATATTTACAATCAGCCCTTGACTAGCTGTATTGATTTCGCGTTTCGCGAAATGAAAAGATGAGTGAAATAGACCATACTCTATCTCACGGCCCTTTGACCGGGAATATGGCGTGCTTCGCGGCGTACGCCATATTCGGGTTTAACATAATCAGTTGCAGGAACATAGCCATAGACGGGAACATCACGCCGATAGCCCTGTTCTGCTTGAGGTCCTTCGGAGCGACGGCGCTTTTCTGGCTATGGTCTCTGTTCACGGAGCCCGGGGAACACATCGGGAAAGGGGACATTTGGAAGGTGGTGGCGGCGTCCTTCCTCGGACTGTTCATGACGCAGCTTTCCTTCCTCTTCGCCATCACGAAGACTACCGCCATAGACGCGTCCATCATGAGTACTCTCACCCCTATCATGACGCTAATCATCTCAGCCATTGTCATTAACGAGAGGATAACTTGGAACGGAGTGGCCGGGATCGCGTTGAGCCTGACCGGCGTGCTCATCCTGATCTTCAATTGCGTCTCTATCCGAGGCGGGGCGGACTCGACCTCGATATGGGGCATTCTCGGGATGATCTGCAACACCCTTTGCTTCGCCACCTACATCGGGATATTCAAACCGCTCATCCAGAAGTATTCTGTAGTCACGTTCATGAAGTGGATGTTCCTTTTCTCCTCGCTGATGGCCCTGCCGTTCGCGTTCGGAGCCTTCGGGGCGTCCAACCTAGCCGCCGTGCCGATGAACGTGATGTGGCAGGTCATCTATGTCGTCGTGGGCGCCACCTTCATAGCGTACTTCCTGATTCCCATCGGCCAGAAGCTGCTCCGCCCGGTGGTGGTCTGCATGTACACCTATGTCCAGCCTGTCATCGCCATGGTCATCGCCTTGGCGCTCGGGTTGGACAATCTGACAACTTTGAAAGTGATCGCCACCATCCTGGTTTTCACCGGCGTCGGCCTGGTGAACTTCGTCCGGAAAAAGAGTTGAAAAGTCAAAAGGAAAAATTATATTTGTGAAAAGCGGACCAATGGCCGGCAAAAAAGGGATATTCTCATTCTTCGTGGACCTGTACGGGGACGGGTTCAGGAATATGACTTGGGGCAAACCTTTGGTCTGGCTGATAGTCCTCAAACTGGTCATTCTTTTCGCCATCCTGCGAGTCTTCTTTTTCAAGCCCGTCATGCGAGGCATGACAGAAGGGGAAAAGAGTGAGTTCGTGGGAGAGAGGCTGACCCGCAAGCAACCCACAGACACTATTAACTTCTAATCAATCAATTATATGGATGTAGTAATATGGTCTCGTGTCCAGTTCGCCATGACAGCCGCCTACCACTGGCTGTTCGTCCCTCTAACCTTGGGATTGGCAATGGCTATGGCGATCATGGAGACATTGTATGTCGTTAAAAAGGACGAGTTCTGGAAGAAAGCCGCCAAGTTCTGGATCAAGCTTTTCGCCATCAATTTCGCTGTCGGTATCGCGACCGGCATCATTCTGGAATTCGAGTTCGGAACCAACTGGAGCAATTATTCATGGTTCGTCGGGGACATGTTCGGCGCCCCGCTCGCGATTGAGGGTATCCTGGCCTTTTTCATGGAGGCCACCTTCTTCGCCGTGATGTTCTTCGGTTGGGAAAAGGTCTCACCCAAGTTCCATCTCGCCTCCACCTGGCTCACCGGGATAGGCGCCACGATTTCCGCCTACTGGATTCTGGTCGCCAATGGTTGGATGCAGAATCCCGTAGGGACCACTTTCAACCCTGACACCGTCCGCAGCGAGATGGCATCGGCCGCGGCGTTCTGGCAGGTGATATCCAATCCGGTGGCTGTCAGTAAGTTCTGCCATTCGGTCACCAGCGGTTGGGTCACCGGAGGAATATTCGTAGTCGGTGTCAGCGCCTGGTACCTGTTGAAGAACAGGCACATCGAGTTCGCCAAGCGAAGCATGCTCATCGGGGTCATCGTAGGACTTGTCGGCTCAGGAGCGGTCATGCTTTCCGGGGATTCCTCGGGAGTCCACGCCGCCGAGTTCCAGCCAATGAAGCTCGCGGCCGCCGAGGGTCTTAAAGACGGCGGGAAGAGAGCGTCATTCACGATTATCCCCGGCGTCAAGATCCCTGGGATGCTGTCCGTTCTCGCCACACACAAGCTGGACGGTTTCGTGCCGGGAATCAATGATATTCTTAACGGTTACACTGATGACGAAGGTAACGTGATCCCTTCCGTGGCGGATAAGATGGCTATGGGCCGGGAGGCTCTCGACGCGCTCGCCACTTACAGGGAACGCAAGGACAGCGATCCCGCCGCGGCGGCGGCCGCTCTCGAGGTTCTTCGAGCCAATGAGAGATACATGGGCTACGGCCATCTGGAGAAACCTGAGGATATTGTCCCTCCCGTGGGGGTGGTTTTCTGGGCCTTCCGTCTCATGATCGGTTTCGGGATGCTGATCGCCCTGGTTCTCCTTCTTTGCGCCATCGGTCTCTGGAAGGATAAGCTCGGATCATGGAAATGGCTCCTCTGGGCCGGGATCATCTGTATCCCGCTCGCCTATATCACCGGACAATGCGGTTGGATTGTGGCCGAGGTCGGCCGCCAGCCCTGGACAATCCAGGGAATCCTCCCCGTGAACGTGGCTATCTCCAGCTTGAGCGCAGCCGCCGTTAAGACCACCTTCTTCGTGTTCCTCGCGGTGTTCGCCCTGTTCCTCGTGATCGAGATCCGTATATTGCTCGGAGCCATCAGGAAGGGCCCCGACTTTGTTGAACCTGAAAAGCGCTAGACCATGACATACGAATTCCTGCAAAACTATTGGTGGTGCCTGATCGCCCTGCTGGGCGGTCTGCTCGTGGCCCTGATGTTTGTCCAGGGAGCGAACCTCCATCTTGGCAACCGTAAACTGAGCGACCTGCAAAAACGCGTGATATTAAACTCCACCGGACGTAAATGGGAGCTCACCTTCACAACTCTCGTCACTTTCGGAGGCGCCTTCTTCGCCTCGTTCCCGCTGTTTTACAGCACGAGTTTCGGCGGAGCGTACTGGGTGTGGGTACTGCTCCTTATCACCTTCGTCTTCCAGGCGGTCTCTTACGAGTTCCAGAATAAGAAAGAGAATCTGTTGGGAGTAAAGAGTTTCCGCATAGCGTTGATGGTCAACGGCTTCCTCGCTCCGTTCCTTGTCGGCACCGCTGTGGGGACCTTCTTCACCGGCTCTGATTTCACAGTCAACAAACTGGCGATCGCCGACCCCTCGTCCCCCGTCATCAGCGTATGGGGCAACGGGTGGCACGGCCTGGACGCTCTCGGGCAGTACCACGCTGTCCTGCTGGGCTGCGCGCTGGTATTCCTTACCGCTATTCTTGGCGCGCTCTTTGTCTTGAGTAACGTGGATGATGACGAGATTCACTCGGAGTCGCGGCGCTCGATCAAAGTCGCCACGGGACCTTTCCTTCTCTTTTTCCTGACCTGGACCGTCATTCTCCTTGTCCGTCAGGGCTACGCGGTCTCCGATACCGGCGTGGTGAGCCTTGAGAAGTTCAAGTATCTCCACAACCTGCTCCAGATGCCAGCGGTGCTGGTTATGCTCCTCGCCGGGGTTGTCCTGGTCCTTTGGGGAATATGGAAAGGCGGCTTCACGAAGTCCCGGAAGGGCTTCTGGCTCGCCGCTCCCGGAACCGTGCTGGTGGTGATGGCTGTGTTCTTCCTCGCCGGGTTCAACGGCACGGCCTACTATCCGTCCTGCGCTGACTTGCAGAGCTCGCTGACCATCCGCGACTCTTCCTCCAGCCTATTCACCCTCAAGGTGATGAGCTGGGTGTCGCTGCTGATCCCGTTTGTGTTGGCTTACATAGTCTTCGCCTGGAGGGCGATGGACAAGAAGAGGATTTCCGGTGAGGAGATTTCCGGAACGCCTGACAAGTACTGATCCTACCAGTCTAACTTGACGTTATTCTCCCTCAGGGTCTTCTGAAGTAGTTTAACGTCCACGTCCCTGCAGCCTAGGCGGTGAGCCACCGCCTGGGCCGCGGCCGTTCCGGCCGCCTGGCCTGTCATCAGGCAGGTGCCGACCTCCCGGGCGTCGTATGTCAGCTCTTGCTCGAAGCCGAAGCAACGGCCCGCCACGAGCAGGTTGGTGACCTTCTTTGGCACGAGCGAACGGTAGGGGACCTGCCACATCTTCCGCTGGACCCGTGGTATGCTGGTCCCGTTCCACCGGAGGGTGGAGTCGGCTCCGGTGAATCCTATGACGTCGTCGTAACTCCTTGCGGTGGCCGCTCCTTCCGTGGTGACGTTGAACACCGAGTTCAGGACTCTTGTGATCCGGACCCCGACCACCGATGGAGTGCTTAAAAGATAGGCTTTCTCATTGCCTGGAGTCTGGCGCAGTTTCCACGCGCTGTCCCACATCCTCCTCCTCAGCTCAAGCTGGGCGTTTGTGAGGGTGTACATGTCCAGGCCGTCAACGTCCCTGACCCCGTCCCCGAGGTGTCCTGTGATGACTCCCTCGTTGGGGGTGACGCTTCCGCCCTTCCTTCCGCCGACGTTGCCGAGGCGGTACATCGCGCTGATATCGTATTTATATTCAGTGAAATCCTCACCGGTCCAGGCGAGGACATCCCCGTCGCCGGTGCAGTCGATAACGAACTTGGCCGAGACCGCTACGCGGCCGCTCTTGGTCTCAAGGATAATGTGCTCAACGCGGTCCCCGCTCATGTTCACCTCAGCCGCCTGGACGCCGTAAAGGATCCTCACCCCGGCCTCCCGGCACATCTCTTCCATGAAATATTTGGTCGCCTCCGTGTCCACGTTCGGAGGGGTCCCGAGCCAGGTGATCATCTCGTGCTTCCAAAGCCTGTCGCACAACTCGTCGCATATTCCGAAAACAGCCTGAAGCCGGCCGTTCGGTGTGGGGGTGTACATGTCGTTCAGGATGGTCACGTCGCAGCCTGTGAACAATCCGCCCAGGAAATATCCCCTTTCAAGCAACAGTGTGTCACAGCCCTGTCTGGTTGCCGCTATGGCCGCGGCGAATCCCGCCGGGCCTCCGCCGACCACGACAACATCCGCCCCGTCCACAACGGCGATTTTCCTAGAGGGCTCCTTGATGAAGCCTTTGGACTCCAGTCTGGTGTCAACGGTCTTCGTTTTCGCCGAGGACTCGGGCGCGAGAATCCCACCCGCGGCTATTCCAGCCGCCGAGAGCGCCGAGGTTTTCAGGAAATGTCTTCTGTCCATGTCGGATACATTTCCCGAAATATACGAAAAATCACTCTTTTTTCAACTCTTCCGCAGGGTTGGTCCGGGCGGCCTTGAGGGTCTGCCAGAGGACGGAAATGAAGGCGATGAAAACCGAGAGAGTCACCGCGACAATGAATATCCACCAGTAGCTTTCCAGCCTGTAGATGAAGCTCTTGAGATACTCCTGAGCGACATAGACGGAGATCGGGACGCCGATGACGCAGGCGATTCCGACCAGGATCATGTAGTCCCGGATGGTCCGCCAGGCCTCCGTGTCCACCGTGCCGCCGAAGACCTTCCGCACGGCTATGTCACGGGACTTCTCGTCAGCGTAATACGTGCTCATCGCTACCAGGCCCAACAACGAGATGATGATGGACAGGAGCATGAATATCTCCACCAGGCGCATATTCCTCATCTCCGGCTTCCAGGCCTCGGCGATTGTCTCGTCGATCCAGGAAGGGTAATTGAGGTAGACCTGCCGCTCCTTGGCATAGTCTTCATAAGTCTCCATGATCTTTGAATACGCTTCCTTCCTGTCCCCGGTGACCTCCACGACTAAGCTGCCGGACCAGATATCTTCCGGACGGACGACGGAGATGATGGCGTTGTCCTCCTCGCCGATGTTGGCGTTATTTGTAGGAAAGGCTTTGAATACTCCCGCCAACTGCTCGCAGCCGCCCGCCCTCTCGGACAGCACACTGATGTCGTGATATTCATCGTCGAAACCACTGGCGACGAAACTCTTGTCTGAGAACCATACGCTGTTGAATAGCGGAGCGTTATAATCCTCCAGGATCTCGAAGCCGAACATCCTGAAGGCAGTGCTGTCCATCCTGTAGAGACGGTACATTATGTCCTGCCCGTCCCTTGTCTTGCTGTATTGCCCGCCCGTGCCGATCCCGGGCGCTCCGGAGCATTTGCCGACACGTTTCACGAAAGGAAGCCGCTCCAGCGCGTCACGGAGAGGTGTCTGGTCTTCCATCGTGATGAACGAGAGACTGAACATATCCTTGACGTCGCAATGCAGAGGCCTGTTCTGGGTCTTCCGCATCTGCGCCTCCATCGTGATGGCCAAGGCGATAAGGATGACGGCCAGGGCGTTCTGCAGAACGATGAATACTTTGCTGAAAACCATCTTGGTCTTGCGCCGGTACCCTCCCTTCATCACTTCGACCGCCTTATACTTGCCTGCCATCATGGCCGGGATTATTCCGCAGACCAAACCCACCGTGACGACGATTCCGGCATAGGCCAGGATATATCCGGGAGACCATATTACTCTGATAGGTACATCGGGATTGTTCAAGAGCCGGTTCAACATCGGACAGAAAGCCTCGGCCAGCAGGAGTCCCGCCGCGAAACAAACCGCCGTGAACAGGATTGACTCTACGATGTATTTACCAGCGACGCGCCCTTTCGACGCTCCGGCCAACTGTCTCACAGCCATTTCCTTGGCCCTTTTTCCCGTAAGGGCGACCGAGAGGTTGATATAGTTGAATATCGAGGAGAGCAGGAGCAGAAGCCCGACAAGCAGAAGTATCCGGATGGTTTTGATGTCACCGTGCCTGAATATATTCCCCGTATCCCCGAAAAATAACTCGTCGTAACGGGCCATTTCCAGATGGTCGAAGAAACTGTGACCATAAATATTCGCATAGACCTCCTTGCAAACAGACTCCAGTTTGTCGTACAGCACTTGCCGGTCTGTTCCCGGACGCGCTTTGATGAAGCACACGGTGCTGCCGAAATTGTCGAATGGCTCCCAATGGTCCTTGTACAACTCCACGGGCAGGAAAGCCTCGCAATCCTTCATCACCGTTCCCTTCGGATCCTCAAAGATGGCCCCGACGGTAAAATCCGTCTCTTCTCCCCGGCTCGCCAACACTCTCAGAGTCAGGACGTCCCCGGCCTTGAGCCCCATCCTCCTGGCGAAGGATTCAGACACGATGACGTTCGATTTCGATGAGATGGCGTCCGCGTCGCCTTCCACAAAATGATAAATCGGGACCAGGTCGAAGAACGCCCTGTCTACGGCAGTTCCCCACAGGATCTCATTCTCCCCGTATGCGGGCGCCACATAACACATCCTGGACACCTCCTCAATCTCGGGAATCCCGGTTATCACTTCGGGGAATCCGAAGGTAAGTCCAGGGCTACCCGGTAATCCCGGAACATAAATCCGTTCCCCGTCGGGATTCTCCCGGGTCACCGCATACTGCTGCCAGACATGACTGCCTATCAGGATCACGAACGCCAGGCTCACCGCCAGCCCCACGAACTCGATGGCGGTGTACAATTTATTGCGTGACAGGAACTTGAGGTAACTTTTCATATAGATTCTTCGGTCGCCTTCGGCTCCCTCAGAACGACAACAGTGTCATCCTGAGCGAAGCGAAGGATCTATTCTTTTTTTAATTCAGTAGCCGGATTGGTCCGGGCGGCCTTGAGGGTTTGCCAGAGGACGGAGACAAAGGCTATGACCACCGCGATGATGACAGCGGCCAGATAGACCCAGCCGTAGCCAGAGATCCTGTAGGAATATTGTTCCAGAATCTTTCCGGCCAGCCAGATGGCAAGCGGGACCGCGACCACAGCGGCTATTCCCGTCAAGGCGAGATATTCAAGGACGGTCTTGCGGATCTCGTCCTCGACCGTGCTGCCGAATACCTTCCGCACAGCGATGTCCCTTGAGTTCTCGTCGGCGTAGTAGCCGCTCATCGCGATCAGTCCCAACGCTGACAGCAGGAGGCTCAGGAGCATGAATATCCTCACGAGCGACAGCCTGTCCCGGACTTCGGACAGATTCTCCGACAGGATGTCAGAGATGAAGCCGAACATGTAGGGCTTGTCCTCAATCCCGTTCTTCTCCAGGCTGAGCTCAGTGTACAGCGACTTCAGGCTCTTACTGGCCTGCCGCCGGTCTCCGACAGTCTCGATCAGCAGACCATACTGCCGTTCGGACGGGCCGATCACCACATAACTGCCTGTCCCGGAATCATACCTGAGCACGTCGTTCGGAGCGAAATCATCTATGATACCGCCAATCGACCGTCCTGCCACATAGTGCTGTCTCAGGTTCTCAGTGTTCCTGTCCACCCCGAAGCGGGACATCTCCTGTTCAGAGATCCAAACCGTGCCATTCTCGGGCTCCTCGAATCTCTCCCGGACCTTGAATCCAAGGATATCGAAAGCCTCCCGGTCACAACTCATGACCGCAAGCTGGATTAAACCTTTGTCCTTGTCTTCCGTGATCATCTCCTCGACCATGCCGGGGAAATAGGTACTATGGCCGATCCGGTTGACGCAGGACAGCGAGGCGGCTTTCTCGGCAAAGAGGTTCTGCAGGTCCTTGTCGTTGATGTGGACATAGAAATCACCTTCCACATCCGCTCCAAGAGGCCTGTTCGCCAAATGGGACACCTGAAGCCCCATCACGATGGCAAGAGCGAGCAGGACTATCGAGAACACATGCTGAAGGACGATGAACACTTTGCTGAACACATGCTTGCTCTTCGCCCTGAACTCTCCTTTAACGACCGAAATGGCCGGTATCCGCGTCCCGATCCAAGCGGGAAGGTATCCCTGGATAAAGGAGACGATAATGATGAACAATGAATATATTCCTATCCATCCCGGTGTCCACAGCACCTTCACTGGAACGCCGGCCCCGACGATCCGGTTGAACCATGGGGTCAAGGCCTCAGCGAGTAGGGCCGCCAGTAGGAAACAGACCGCGGTGAAGGCAAGAGATTCAAGAAGGCGGCTACCGATCAAAGAATTGTCGCTGGCGCCCAGGATTTTCCTGGTTGCCATCTCCTTGGCCCGTTTGCCGGAAAGAGCCACGTTGAGGTTTATGTAGTTGAAGATTGAGGACAGCAGCAAGATGATAGTGACCAGAAGAATGATCCCTGTGTAAGTGCGGCTTCCCCTCTTGAGGGACTGGGTGTTGGCAGGGGAGTACCAGATCTCGTCGTATCTCACCAACCCGCTGTCCTCCAGAAAGTTCCGTCCTCCGAACACATCGTGAACCTTGGCTACCAAAGTGTCGGCCTTTGTCTCAAGCGCCGCCCTGTCGGTGCCTTTCCTGACTTTCACGAAAGGTATCACATCCAACCTGAATGGATAATCCTTCCTGCTGGTCAGGTTCTCGATGTTGTAGATCACATCGAGATCCCCGAATATCTGGTTCGGAGTCTCCTTTATGATGGCGGCGATGGTGTATTTCCCATTGATTGTCTTTCCGATAGCCTTGTCTTCTCCTCCCAGCCGGTTCGCCAGTTCCCGGCTGATGATGACGTTGGCTTTATCATCCATCACCCTCACTCCGCCGCTCTCGAATTCGGCGGGGAATATATCAAAGAAATCTCCTCCGACCATGCATTCCCGCACATGGAGTTTCTGTCCGTCTATCTCTATGGTGTTCTCTTCGTCTGTGAGGGCTTTCCAGAACATCGCCGCCTTCTCGACTTCAGGAATACTTTCCTTTGCCTGGTAGGCCGCGCCCCATGAAAGGCCCATGCCGGAGCTCCCGGCGCTTGACCTGTAGAATGAGTACACGTCGCGCCAGTCGGGAAGGTTCCGGGTCATCTGCCTCTGTTTCCAGACAAAGTGTCCCGAAAGCAGCACGAACGCCAGGCTCACTATGAGCCCGGCCGCCTCGATGGCAGTGTACAACTTATTGCGACTTAGGAACTTCAGGTAACTTTTCATTGTTAACGGATTTGACTATATTTGTGATAACGTTAATCTAAACTTCTAATTATGAGCGATGAACTTATTCTGATCTAAAACCTTATTCACGAGATCCGTGGAAAGAAGGTGATGCTTGACTTCGATTTGGCGAGATTGTACAAAGTGGAAACACGTACTCTAAAACAGGCGGTACGAAGGAATATTGGAAGATTCCCTCCTGATTTCATGTTTGAGTTGACCATAGAAGAGAGCAACACTCTCTCTTCAAGATCACAACTTGTGACCTTGAAAGAATCTGGTCGTGGATCCAATACTAAATACAAACCGTTTGTATTCACAGAGCAGGGTGTCGCTATGCTTTCTTCAGTAATACATAACGAGACAGCTATACAGATGAACATCGCCATTATGCGAGCCTTTGTGCAGGTGAGGGAATATCTCTTGGCCGCATCAACGGTTTCAACCGAACTGAAAGGGCTAAAAGCCAAAGTGAATCTGCTGGTCATGCAGAGGGAGCAAGACCTTGAGGCCGTGAATGATCTGTCTGAAGATGTCCGGCAAGACATCGACAACCTGTATCTGGCAATAGGGGAACTCTCCTCTAAGATTGAGGAGAAGAAAACCGGCCCTAAACCTCGTATAGGTTTCAAATAACGCATATTACTCTTTCTTCAATTCTTCCGCGGGGTTCGTCCG
>CADBRH010000011.1 GCA_902797035.1 uncultured Bacteroidia bacterium
ATTCCTGGAGCTGCATCCGACCAAGTATGCACAGGAGCTCGTCCAGAGAATGACGCAGTCCGGCGCAAAGGCTTACCTTGTGAACACCGGATGGAACGGAACCGGCAAGAGGATTTCGATCCGCGACACCCGCGGCATCATCGACGCCATCCTGAACCACAGCATCGACAAGGCCCCGACCAAGGTCATTCCTTTCTTCAACTTCACCGTCCCCACGGTCCTCGAGGGAGTCGACACGGGCATCCTTGATCCCCGCGACACCTACGAGAATCCCGCCATCTGGGAGGAAAAGGCCAAGGATCTCGCCGGAAGGCTCATCAAGAACTTCCACAAGTACGAGTCCAACAAGGCCGGAAAGGCCCTCGTCAAAGCCGGCCCCCAGCTCTAGGATCCGGTCTGAATGATATTCGCGGCGCCGCCCTTTTCGGAGCGGCGCCGTTATTTTTGTGGTGTAGTGGCGTCGAAAGTCTTTCATGGTTCGACAAAAGATTATATATTTGCCCATTACGACATTATATGAGCCCTGAAATAGCAGCAAGCATCGACAAGATCGATGTGACACTGAACGCGGGAGGCATGAACACCATCAACATCGTGCTCGCCTTCGTGATGTTCGGAGTAGCCCTCGGCATCAAGCCGGGAATATTTGTTGAAGTATTCAAGAAACCCAAGTCAGTCCTTCTGGGGATGCTGTGCCAGCTTGTGCTGTTGCCGGTTTTCACATTCCTCCTGGCGGTCGCCATGGGAAATTGGATATCCCCAATGATGGGTCTGGGAATGATCCTGGTAGCTTCTTGCCCCGGAGGGAACATCTCCAACTTCATGTCCTCGCTCTCAAAGGCGAACATCGAGTTATCGGTTTCCCTCACAGCGATCAGCACGGCCCTGGCGGTACTGATGACCCCCGCGAACTTCTACATCTGGGGCAACCTCTACCTACACACCGCCAACGTGGCCGCGGACGTGCCTACTCTTGTCATCCCGCTCTGGGACGTTTTCAAGACCATATTCATACTCCTCGGCATTCCCCTCACCCTCGGAATACTCTGCTCGCGTTTCCTTCCAAAGGTCGCCGAGCGGCTCAAGAAGCCCTTCCAGTGGGTGTCCATCGTGTTCTTCATCGCGATGGTGGTCCTTTCCTTCGCCGGCAACATCGACGCCTTCCTCAAATGCGTCAAATACATATTCATAGTGGTTCTCATCCACAACCTCCTCGCCCTGGGCATCGGCTTCGGGATGGGCTCGGCTTTCAAGGTCCCCTTCCGCGACCGCAGGACACTCACTATCGAGACCGGTATCCAGAACTCCGGGCTCGGACTCGTCCTGCTGCTCGGAACTTCCATATTCGCGGGCTTCCCGCCACACGGTGGTATGCTGGTGATCACGGCCTGGTGGGGAATATGGCACATCGTCTCGGGGTTGACTGTCTCGACAATCTTCAACCTCGCGGACAAACGCTCCGGCAGGTAGTATGAGGAAACCCTACGATAAGGACTGGAAGTACACGTTCGGCAGGATGTATGTCGATTCGTCCGTCAGGTCCGTGTTCAGCGACATCAAGTCCATCGGGAAGGAGAACATCCCCTCCGACGGGGCGGTCCTTTTCGCCCCCAACCACTGCAACACACTGATGGACGCCCTTGTCATCCTTCAGGACTGGAAGGAGGGTACCCTTTTCGGGGCAAGGGCGGACATATTCCGGAAACCGCTCATTAAGAAGATATTACGCTTCCTTAAGATACTCCCCATCCCTCGGGTTCGGGACGGCGCCCAGGAGGTTCTGCGCAACAGGGAGACTATGGACGAGGTGGTGGAATGCCTCTCGCGCGGGATGAAGTATTGCATGTTCTGCGAGGGCACCCACCGGCCGAAACACTCCCTTCTCCCCCTGAAAAAAGGCATAGCCCGCACGGCTTTGCTGGCCAACGATCGCCTCGGGGAAAAGACGCCTGTCTATATCGTCCCGATCGGTCTGGAATATCAGGACTACTACCGCATACTCACCCCCGTCGCCATACGTTACGGGGAACCAATCAATGTCACTGATTATCTGAAAGCCCACCCGGAAGATGGCGCAGGCAGGGCCTCGCGCTCGCTGCTCGGCATCCTTCGGGAGAGGATCTCGAGGCTCATCACCTGTCTGCCTGACGACGAGACTTATGAGGGCCGCTGGGGCTTGACGAAGATCATTGGCCTGGAAGCGGCTCTTGAGGCCGGTCCCGAGCTCATCGCCGAGGCCGAGGCTTTCGAGAAGGAGCGTAGGGCGGCGAGGCTGTCGTCCTGGTCTTTCGGGCGGAAGAGGCCTTTGGCCAGCGTCATGGTCAGGACTCTCGCGGGCCTGGTCGTCCTGCCTTTCGCGCTGCTGGCGGCCGTTCTGTCCGCTCCGATGTGGATCCTGGCCGAGCATATCGTCCGAGGCCTCAAAGACAAAGCCTTCACCAAGACAGCCCGTTTCGGGGTGAAGTTCGCCATGACTCCCCTGATGCTGATTATCTGGGCCTTGGTTTTCTTCCTCTGCCTGCCTTTCTGGCAGGCTGTGGCCTGGCTGGTTTTCGCCCTTTTATCATACAACATTTTCTACTGGGCCTTGGAGAGAGGCCGGATACTGCTTTCGGACATCCGGCTGCTTTTCGGGTATAAAGACTTGAAGAAAGCGTACTCGCGTCTCGCGGAGGAAAGCCGCGGGGTTATACAGAATAATCAAACCAAAGAGATATGAGAAAAATGATTCTGGCGGCCGCTCTCATAGCCGGCTGCATATTCACGACTAACGCTCAGGAGATCACCAAGACCGGTCTGAACTTCGGCCCGCTTCCCGCTGTCGGCTACTCCTCCGACCTCGGCTGGCACTACGGCGCCCTGACAGACATCTACTGGTACGGCGACGGCTCCACATATCCCGAGTACATGTGGAAAGCCAACGTGGAAATCTCCCAGTACTCCAAGGGCAACACCGTGCTGCACTCTTTCTTCGACAGCAAGTACCTGATCCCGGGCCTCCGCGTGTCCGGGGCCGTGTCATGGTTCGGCAACAAGACCGACAATTTCTACGGGTTCAACGGAGCCTCTTCCCTGTACCTTCCCCAGATGGACAAGATCACCGAAGACGGGCAGGGTCTGTTCCTGATGCGCCGTGACATATTCAGGGCCCAGGCTTGCCTCCAGGGCACTTTCGGCGAGAGTAACTGGGGTTGGGCCGGGGGAATCACCTTCTGGAGCATCAAGACCGGCCATTCTGTCAATAAGGGTCTGAGCGGCACCGCCGGCGACGTCTCCATCTACGACCTGTACGTCAGGAACGGGATCATCCCCGAGGCCGAGAAAAACGGCGGCCAGCATCTTGAGTTCAAGGCCGGAGTGGTCTATGACACCCGCGACCACGAGAACAACCCCACCAGGGGCACCAATATCGAGGCCTATGTGTTCGGCTCACCTGACTTCATCTCCAAGCATGATAACGACTACCTTAAACTGGCGGTCCACTTCAAGCAGTTCTTTCCGCTGTCTGACAGGCTTGTCTTCGGCGCCCATCTGGCTTATCAGGGACTTCTGGCCGGTAATATGCCTTATTACATGCTGCAGACCATCCAGACAATCAACCTCAAGCAGATCCGTCCCGAGGGACTCGGTTCAACCAGTACGCTGCGTGGCACTGTCTACAACCGTCTCCAGGGCAATAGTTACGCCTGGATGAACGCCGAGCTACGCTGGACATTCGCCAAGTTCCGCTGGATCAACCAGAACTGGGCCATCGCCACGAACCCGTTCTTCGACATGGGTATGATCACAAGCCCTTACCGGCTTGAGGAGATGAAGGGCTTGCTCAAGGACAACACGGCCGTGGCTATAGTTGACGGCAAGACCTACTCAGCCGGAGACTTTTATACCCAACAGGCGGAGAAACTCCACATGAGCGCCGGCGCCGGACTGCACTTCATCATGAACCAGAACTTCAACATCAACTTCGAGCTCGGCAAGTGCTTCGATCCCAACGACGGCAACATCGGCATCAACATCGGCCTGAATTACATCTTCTAGGGTTCTCAGCGGAATTCGCATGGCCTCACTCCGGGCTTGCGGGCTTTCGCGGCCCCTCCCGCCAGTTCCGATATTCACCGCGCCACCCACCCCTCCCGCAGGGTCCTGGGTGGCGTTTGCCTAGGTAGGCGCGACATTTTGGGCAAGGTCGAAAATATAAGCTTCAAAAATCGATTATATTCTTTACATTTGTATAGGATGATAAATATTCATGCGATATGACCGACAGCAAAGAATTCAGGGAGGTTGAGGGCCGGAGGAATTTCGGACCTGACCACGCTCTCGTGACGACGCCGCAGCCTTGCGTGATGATCGCCACCTGGGACAAGGACCACACGCCGGACGTGATGATGGCCGCCTGGGCCGGGCAATACGACTACAAGCAGATTGTCGTCAGCATGTCCAAGCACAAGACCACGGCGAACCTAGAGGAGACCGGAGCCTTCACTGTCAGTTTCGCGGACGAGCGCACTGTCGCCGAGTCGGACTATCTGGGTCTGGTGAGCGGATTCAAGGTGCCAGACAAGGTTGCCAGAGTGGGTTTCACGGTCTCCCCCAGCCCGAATGTGGACGCCCCCATCATCAATGATTATCCCCTCACCCTCGAGTGCAAGGTTCTGAGCTGGGCTGACGGCATCCTCGTAGGCGAGGTCGTGAACATGAGCGCCGATGAGAGCGTGATCACGGACGGGAAGGTCGATCTGGCCAAACTCAAGCCCATCGTCTTCGACGCCGCCTCGATGACCTATCGCTCTGTCGGCGATGTCGTCGGCAAGGCCTGGGGCGCCGGCAAGAAGTTCAACGAGAAATGAATATGCCACGCCTCTTCCTGATAGCCGCGACGCTCGCGTCGATACTGCTTGTCTCCTGCCGGCCGAACCCCACACGGGAGGCCATTGAGGAGCAGATCAAGCTGTATCCCGAGACCCGTGTGCGGGACATCTACAAGAGTTTCTGCCAGGACAATCTGGGACCTGGGCACCTGATTCCCAACCCCGAGGCGGCCAGGGCTTACCTCGAATCCGAACTCCGTAGTTATAAGGCAGACCTTGACAGCGCCAAATACGGCGTTCCCGCCGAGAGATATGTCCCTGTCGGGGACCTCGGGAATTATGTCCGTGTGGACCTGTCTGTCGTCCTGGACTCGCTCGTGAACGAGGAGACCCTCCTGAGCGCTTTCACTCGAAGCGCCAACGAGGGGAAAACGCTGTCGGAGGATGAATGGAAGGCCAAATGGTCCTCGGTCGCGGCGGTGATCAGGAAGGACTTCCCCACCCTTACCGACGCTGAGAACGAGCTCACCGCCATCGACTCGCTGATGGACGAGGGACACTATATCCTGCACCACAGCCCCGTATTCGAGGAGACCTACCATCCGCATTACCGCATCGTGGCGCGCGACATTTTCGAGAAAGAATTGAAACCACTGTTATGAAACATCTGATCAAAACCATCCTCATCGGGGCCGCCCTGGCGACGCTGTGCGCCTGCGGGCAGAAGAAGGACACCCCGATCCGTTTCGCGAATTACAACATGAGGGTCATTTTGGCCAGAGACTCCCTCGACAGGGCTTTCACCGCGCGGAAGCCGTTCATTATCAAAAGAATATCTGACCATGACTTCGACATTATCGGGGCTCAGGAAGTCAACGACGCGATGAAGGAGGCGCTGATGGAGGACCTCAAGGGAACATATGGGGTGATCGGCGAGGGCCGTAGGGCCGACCGCAAGGGCGAGGGCACTCCCATATTCTATAAGACCTCCCGCTTCGAGCTTCTCGACTGGGGCAGTTTCTGGCTCTCCGAGACTCCGGATGTGCCGGGCAGCAAGAATTGGGACGCCTCGGTGGAGAGGATAGCCACCTGGAGCAAGTTCCTTGACAAGGTCACGGGCCGGAAATTCTTCTACATCAACACCCATTACGACCACAAGGGACCCGAGTCGAGAACAATGGCCGCTAAGATAACATTGGACAAGGCGAGGGAGTTGAGCGACGGACTCCCGGTGTTCGTCACCGGAGACCTCAACACCAACTCCACGAGCGAGGCAATCGCGATCCTCTCCGACAACGAGCTTGTCAAGGACAGCTACATCTCCTCCGAGACCGCCCCGACGGGCCGCAAGAGCCCCTACTACGCCTTCGACTTCGACAGGGCTGACAGCGACAGGGGCGACTACATCTTCGTCCCGAAGGACGCCACTGTTCTCTCCTACGCCTGCGTAGACGACGACATCAAAGACCGGCAATACTCCTCGGACCACTGCCCGATCCTCGTGGAAGTTATTCTTAAGTAATTTTTTAAATATCTTAATATCATGGCTTTAGAGCAACAGATTCAAGAAGACATCAAGGTCGCTATGAAGGCGAAGGACTCAGTCGCCTTGGCGGCCACAAGGGCCATCAAGGGTGAGATTCTCATCTTCAAGACCGCTGAGAACGGCTCGAAGGAGGTCACCGACGGTGACATCATGAAGATGATCCAAAAGCTTGTGAAACAGCGCAAAGAGGCCGCCGAGCAGTTCGTCGCCGGAGGCCGTCAGGACCTCGCCGAGAACGAGCTCGCCGAGGCCGCGGTCATGGAGAGATATCTGCCAAAGCAGCTTTCCGAGGATGAGGTCGAGGAAAAGGTCAAGGCCATCATCGCCGAGGTCGGGGCGACCTCGATCAAGGATATGGGGAAGGTAATGGGTGCGGCCAACAAGGCCCTGGCCGGCTTGTCCGACGGCAGGACAATCTCCACAATCGTGAAGAGGCTGCTAGCCTAACTCTCTTATTTATAGACCTTTCTGATTAGATCAAGCTTCTTTCCGTAAGGGGGCTTGAGGAGGTCTATGTTGAGCCAGGAGGACTTGATCAGCAGGGACTTCTGGTGGGAGAAAGTCTCGAAGCCTGTCCTTCCGTGGTAGGCTCCGATTCCGGACTCGCCTACTCCGCCGAAGGGCAGGTTCTCGTTGCCGAGGTGCATCACGGTCTCGTTGACGCAGCCGCCCCCGAAGGAGACTCGCGACAGGATGGAGCGGATCTCCTTGCGGTTCTTCGAGAATATGTAAAGTGACAGGGGCTTCTCCCCCGCCCTGACCTTATCGATCACCTCTGACTGCAAATCCTTGTACACTATCACAGGCAGAACCGGTCCGAATATCTCTTCCCTCATCGCCGGCTCGTTCCAACCGCAGTTGTCAATCACCGTCGGCGAGATGTATTTCATCCCCTCATCAGTGTATCCTCCAATAACGACATTATCAGGTATTAGCGCCGAGACACGGGCGAAGTGGCGTTTGGTGGCCATGAGAGTCATCTCGGGAGGACGGACAGAGATGTCGCCGAAGTAGTCGCTAATGACTTCTCGCATGGTGGCGATGAAACGGTCGTGGACACTCTCGTGGACGAGGACATAGTCTGGCGCCACGCAAGTCTGACCGGCGTTCAGGAACTTGCCCTTCGCGATCCTCTCGCACGCCAGCCTCACCGGCGCCCCCTCGCAGACGATCGCCGGACTCTTCCCGCCCAGCTCAAGAGTCACCGGCGTCAGATGCTTAGACGCGGCCTCCATCACGACCTTGCCGACCTTCGGGCTACCAGTGAAAAAAATGTAGTCATAGCGCCTGGCTAGCATCTCATCGTTGGACATCGCCGGATCCACGATCTCAACCACCTCAGGATCAAACGCTTCCCTAAGAGCCTCGGACAAAACCAGGGACACATTCGGCGTCTGTCGGGAGGGTTTGACGACAGCCGTGTTCCCTGCCGAGAGCGCCGCCGCCAAAGGAGCGACCACAAGATGGAGCGGATAATTGAAGGGGCCGATAATCAGCACCTTGCCGTAAGGCTCGAACATGATCCGGCTACGGCCGGGCCAAAGGACGAAAGGAGTCGGCACCTCCTTCGGCTGCATCCAGTCACGGAGGTGGTTAAGAATATTCCTGATGTTATTATAAAGGAATCCGACCTCGGTGGTGTAAACCTCGAAAGCTCCCTTGCCGAAGTCCTCGTCAAAGGCCTTCAGGAAATCCTCCTCACGGGCTTTCAGGGCGTCCTCGAGCGCGTAAAGACGCTTCACCCTGACCCCATATTCAGTCTTCTCGAGCATGCTGATCTCCTCAAGAGCGAGCGAGAAGGCCACGATCATCTGCGCCGCGATGTAGGTTGACATCACGATAAGGCCCCGCTTGGGGATAATCAGGTCCGTGAACGCCCCTATCGCCACGAAGCAATCAGAGAAGGCGAACACAGCGAATCCGAGGGCCGTGAGCAGGTAGAGCGGGCGCTTCCGGTCAATGGCGGCCACGACGCAAGCGTGGATCAGGAAAGCGAAAGCGCAGGCGTAGATGGTCACCGCCACCCTCATAGGACCCTCGAGAGGGAACTTCCCGGCGAGACAGATCACACCGGCCAGCAGACCCGCCAGCAACAACAGGGAGAGAACCTTCCCTGATAATCCCCTGACTTTCCAAGGGGCGGGAATCACTGAATAGTAGAATATGTGCCCGATAAAGAAGGCTCCCATCCCGGCGAGGAAATACCCGGCCCCGTCCAGCATCAGGAGGACATCCCCGGCGAACCCGAAAAGCACGGCCGTCACAATCAGCCCCACACGTTTGTCACGGACATCATGCTCCTTTAGAAGGATGAGAACCGACAGCGCTATAAGCGGCATCAGAAGGGGTTTGGAACATAATGTCAAAACGCTGACTCCAGCCCAATGCCCGGCCAGATTCATGGCCACGGGAAGCAGGGGAAAATATTTGATGAGTCTCATACAGAAAGCAGATTCTCAATCACTTCCGGGAAGTGTTCCATCTCAAGGACATGCTCCTTGGCGGCGATGTCTTCAGGAGTGTCCGCAGGGTCGAGAGGGGTCTTGAACTGGGCGATGATAGCGCCCCCGTCCACCTCGCGTGTGACCCAGTGGACCGTCATCCCTGTCTCAGTCTCCCCTGCCGCCTTAACCGCCTCATGGACATGATGCCCGTACATCCCGATCCCGCCGTACTTGGGCAGAAGGGCCGGGTGGAGGTTGATCATGCGGTGGTCGAACTCGTCGATCAGGAAGCCGGGGATGACGAGCAGGAAGCCAGCCAGCACGATGAAATCGACTGAGTATTCCCTCAGCAGCGGAAGGATCACCTCGGGGTTGTTCAGCCCTGACTTGGGGACCACTCTCGTCGGGACGCCCAGCCGCTCGGCCTTGGCGATGGCTCCGACCCCAGCCCTGTTACTGATCACGACGACCGGGCGGGCCACCTCCGACCCCTCGAAGTATTTGATAATATTCTCGCAATTCGTGCCTCCCCCGGAGACGAATATCGCCATATTCACCATGTTTCCCTATTGTTTGATGTGGATGTCCCTCTGAGGGAACGGAATCTCTATTCCATTGTCAGCCAAGGTCTTATAGATAATCTCATTAGCCTTGGCGAAGTAGCTGTAGCGCTGCTCTACGAGGATATACTGCTTGACGACGAGATTGACCCCGCTGTCTCCGAAACCGCCGATCGTGACCTGGATGCCATAGTCGGGACGGACGGTGTCGCGCCCGAACTTATCCGACTCACACAGAGGCTTCATCGCCTTCAGGATGACCTTCTTAGCCTTGTCGAAATCGGTCCCGTAAGCCACATCGACAGGGATGGCGAGAAACTCGTACTGGTCACTCTTCGTGAGGTTCTTGAACATCTTGGAGAACAAGATGCTGTTCGAGAAGGCGATGAGGCTGCCATCAAGGGCCTTGATGGTCGTGGTCTGGTAGCTGATGTTATCGACGGTGCCACGGATGCCGTCGCACTCGAGGGTATCTCCAACCCTGAGCCTGCCGGACATCAACTGCACCCCATAGAAGAAGTTGTTCAGCACGTCCTTCATCGCGAATCCAAGACCGGCCGCCAGACCGGCTGTGATGACGCTCAGCGATTTAGTGGGGATCTTCAGCATCAGGATAATCACAACCAGGTACAATCCCCAGGTTATGAGCCATATAACATTGTTGGGCAAGGTGAGATTGACCTCGTTCTCGCGGATTAGACCAGTGTCGGACTTGGAGACGGTGTCGCGGACCTTGAAGACCCCGAAGAGCGAGCGGGCGACATACCCTATGTACCTGAATATAAAGAACAAGCACACGGTGACGATCAGCATCCAGAACGAAAGGGTCGCGAAATTCGTCTTCAAGAAAGGATATTCAAGTGCCGAAACGCAGATCCCCGTCAAGTCGAAGACCCTTGAGGCCAGCAGAAAGCAGCCGGGGATGGACGCTATGAGCATTAAAGGGATCACGACCATGGTGAAGAGGTCGTAGAGCCAGGTGACCAGGATGTACGAGCCCTTCTTCCCTCCAGTCTCACCGGTATGGAGCATCTTGTAGGCCCTGACCAACTTGTCAACCTTGCCCTCACGGTACTTACGCAGAAGTTCCTTGATGGCGACAATCACATGAAGGAAGGACAGTTGGAAAATCCACCATATGTAAAGCTGAAGGCCCATCAATGAATATCCCACCAAGGAGACTATCAAAGTGACGGCGGTCACGACGGCGGACGCTATGGCCAATCCCTTGTCCGCCTTGGGCACCTGGGAGGCGGACCGGCGGTAGGTTCTCAACTGCCAGAGACCGAAGAGTAGCAACGTAGGAGGGAACACCAGCGCGATCATGCTGTTGGGGATGAACATTATCCTGAAGGCGATCACAACGAGGCCGATCAGCATCACCGGAGTGTAAAGCAGCATCGCCTTGTCGATCTGCTCCCCGTCACAGCGGATGAGGAGAGAGGCCAGGATCGTTATCAGCATGAAGGAGAACTCCACGAGAAGCGGGGACGCCATCAGGAAGAAGTTCGTCCCTATCTTCGGGGAAAGCCTCGCCGCCAGAACCAGTGTGACGAAGAGGACCACCGAGGCCAGTATAATGAAGGCGTACTCGCGGTTGGCGAAACCCTCGGTCTTGAAGCGGTTCACCTTCTTTTTCAGCAACTTGACGACACACCAGCTCACAATGGCGGCTATCGCCAGATAGGCCAGGATGACGAAGGAGAACGCCAGGACGATCGGGCCTCTCCAGTCGCTCTGGACCTTGCCGCTGTAATAGTCCCGGCCGTACTTGTCGCCGGCGTCCGTGGCCGCCCTTGTGGTGAACTGCCGCAGATGGGTGAGGATGTATAGGTAGTTTCTCTGGCCGTCCACGAATATCTTCCTCTGGACCTGCTTGTAGCGGTCCTGGGCATAGTCGAAAGCCTCCTTGAGGCGATAGGCGGTTGTCTCATAATGCTCACTGTCCTCGACCATATGGTCGCGTAGGTCGGTGAACATCTTGAGCATCTTCGAGGCGTAGAAGACGCAACTGTCCCTGTCGACCATCGAAAGGCTGTCCAGCTGGAAGCTGTTGTGCTCGTGATCATGTTCAAGCTCATCCTCGTCCTCGTCATGGTCCTCGTCCCCCTCGCCGTGATGGTGTCCCTCGTGATCCGGATCGTCGGCGTGCTCCAGTGAATACGGGCGGTTGGGTAGCACCCGCATGCTGAAGGTCATAGCCAGAGAGTCCAGCAGCGACGGTGTGATGCTGTCTGTCTCCTCCGCCAACGCCGGGGGAAGGCTGTTCAAGGTCTTTATGAGCCTTCCGTAACGATCGATCTCCACATCGAAGTAAGAGATGATGTTGTCGTAGGGAAGTTTCCTCTGGGTGAAACTGAAGTACTGCTCGGTCACCTGCTGTAGGGCATACGTCAGGTCGAAGGTGAAATCCTGCTTCTGGGAATACAGCATCAACGAGAGCTCATTGCAGCTCTTGATCAGATTGATCAGCTCCTCGTGCTGGCGGTCATCCTGTTTTTCGAAACCCACCTGGCTCTTGTCCATCTCCACGTAAGCCTTGTGGAGCTCGTAGCGAAGCACCTTCAAGGTCCTGGACAGATCTCTCTCGTTGAAGACGGCGCGGGCCGTCGGCGCGAAGAGGAGCAGAACCACAGTGAGTAGAATCGGGAGTATTCTTCTATTTCGCATATTACTATCTCACTATCAATGAATCGATTATGTGCTTATAAACCCGATAGGTGGAGTCCAGCGCCGGGAGATTCTCTGGCTTGATGGGCTCCTCGGAGGGAGAGTCTATGGTCAGAGGGTTCACGGGGGTGCCGTTCTTCCACACCCGGAAGTCGAGATGGGGACCGGTCGCCACGCCGGTGGCGCCGACGTAACCGATCACCTCTCCCTGACTGACTCGGGAACCCTGTTTGATTCCCTTGGCGTACCTTGAGAGATGCATGTAGGAGGTCGTGTACTCAGAGTTATGCCGTATCTTGACGGTGTTGCCGCCGCCGTTCGTCCAGCCTACGCTCAAGACAGTCCCCTCGCCTATCGACATAACGGGAGTCCCGGTCGGAGCGGCGTAATCCACCGCAGTGTGTGCCCTGACCATGCCGGTCACGGGATGCTTCCGGTGATAGGAGAAGCCGGAGCTGATCCTCGTGAATTTGAGAGGGGCTTTCAGGAAAGCCTTGCGGAGACTAGCCCCGTCCTCTTTCCAGTATCGGTTGCCCTTATCTCCCTGGTCGAAGAGGATGGCGGGAATGACCTTATCTCCTCGGATGAACTCGGCGTAGAGTATAGGCTCGACGGAGACAACCTCGCCGTCGCATATTCCTTGCTCATAGAGGATCTTGAAGCGGTCGCCGTCTTGGAGGGAGAAGAAGTCCACAGACCAGGCGAATATGTCCGCCAGCTCCACGATCAGGGCGACTGGGGCTCCGGCGGCGGACATGTCATTCCAGAGCGAGGAGTTGATGGTCACGTCGGCGTACTTGAGGCTGGACTCGACCGGTCTGAAAAAGTTCCACACCGCGAGCGAGTCGGAAGTCTTGAACACAGTCCCCCTCGTCTTCCCGCTGAGATAGACGACATATTCCAAAGTCCCGTCCTTGTAATAGGCCCGGACGGTATTGCCGGCCCTCATCTTCCGGACGTCAAAGACGGTGTCGCAAACGATGGCCAGCGAATAGGCGGCGTCCTGCCCCATGCCGAGACGGTTCATCAACGAAGTGAAAGCTTCTCCTGTTTGCACTTTGTCCTCAATGACTTCCAGGGATTCCATCCGGAAACCCTCGGCCGGGAGAGGTTCTGGAGCCTCCTCGACAACGGGCTCCTCAGCGGGCTTTTTACCGCAACCCGGAGCCAGCGCCGCGAGAGCCAGGGCGCATGGAACAAAAAGAATGATAAAAAACTTCTTGAGCATCTTCGCGAATTTAATAAAAACCCCTCCCAAGACGAAAAGGGAGACCGAAAAAAGACTCATATTTGTTGGAAACCTACGAGAATATGAGAAACTTACGTTCATTGACCGCTCTGGCGGCTCTGGCCGTCTGCGTGACCTCAGGGGCGCAGAACGTACGGGACACGACTCTCACCATCAAGGAGGCCGTCGTGTCGGCCAGCAAGAGCCGTGGGATGACCGGATTGGGAACGGTCACTATCCCGAGGGAGATGGTGGCCAGGACCCCCACCCTGCTTGGCGAGAGGGACATCCTTAAAGCCGTCCAGCTTCTGCCTGGCGTCCAATCGGGGACCGAGGGCATGTCCGGGCTATACGTGCGGGGAGGCGGCTCCGACGAGAACCTGATCCTTCTGGACGGGGTGCCGGTTCATTCGCCGGGACATCTTCTAGGGATAATCTCGGCCTTCCAGGAGGATGCTGTCAAAGAGGCCGTCATGCGGAAAGGAGCATTCCCCGCGAGGTTCGGGGGAAGGGTCTCGGGAGTGCTGGAGATCAAGGCTTCAGACGGGGACACTACACGGACAAAAGGAAGTCTCGGGGTGGGTCTCCTGAGCGACAAGATCCATCTGGAAGGCTCTGCTTTGAGGAGGAAAGTGAGATACTCATTAAGCGGGAGGGGGGCTCACACCATGATGCTGGACGGCGCTTTCAGGCTCTTTAAAGTGCCGGCGAACCTGGGTTTCCACGACCTCCATGCCAAGGTCACCGCTGATGCCGCTGGCGGTAACAGATTAAGTTTCAGTTACTTCACCGGAAAAGACAAGCTTTACTACAAGGACGACAACTCCAAGACTGACATGTCCTGGGGCTCGACAATAGGTTCCGCGGCGTGGAGCCGGCGGTGGGGCGAGGGCCTCCGCTCAGAGATCACGGTCGCCTCGAGCGGGTACGAGATGTCCACAGGCTACCAAGGTCTCGAGGACCGGCGCTCGGGCTACAGGACCGGGCTGAACGACCTGATAGCGAAGGCGGATATCACGATAACCTGTCTGCCCGGACACGCTCTCAGGACCGGCCTAGAGGCGATAAGACATGAGTTCATCCCCGAGTCAGACTGGAGCGGTATCGTGAAAGAGAGAGTGGTCATCCGGGGATTCGAGACGGGCGCCTACATCGAGGACAGATTTTTCCCCGCCGCCTGGTTGACAGTGGAGCCGGGGTTCCGGCTTTCCTCTTTCACCTCCGAGGGAAAGACAAGACTCTCCCCCGAGCCGAGAGTCTCGGCTACCGTCAGGCCCGTGGAGGGGGTCATAGTCCAGACGGCATATTCCAGAATCTCGCAATCTATCCACCAATTGTCCTCAAGTGTCGCTGTCCTCCCCGTTGACCTTATCGTCCCTGTGACCGGGAGAATCAATCCGGTCATCTCGGACCAGATTTCCTTCGGCGTCGGATATGAGGGGCTTAAGGGATGGGGATTCACGCTGGAGGGTTATTGGAAGGCTCTTGAGAACGTCCTTGAATACAAAGACGGTGTAATATTCATAGACGATTTCTCCACTTGGGAGGAGAATGTAGCCTCAGGTATGGGAAGATCATACGGCTTGGAGGCGTTGATCAGGAAAAGCGCCGGAAGGATCACAGGATGGGCCGGATACACCCTTTCAAAAAGTGAGAGACGGTTTCCTGACGGCTCCATCGGCGGAGGGGAATGGTTCCCATGCAGGCACGATTGCCGCCATAGTCTCTCGGCCGTCACCAATATCGACTTCGGTAAAGGATGGGACGCCGGGGTGGTCTGGACATATTCGTCAGGCGGTGCCGTGACGATGCCGGAAAGCGACGGGAGCATGCCCCGGAGAGGTAACGTCCGCCTCCCTCCAAGCCACAGGCTAGACCTAGGGATCAACCACAGAAAAGCCAGGCGCCGAGGTGAGAGAATATGGAGCCTGGGGGTTTACAACGCCTACAACAGAAAGAACCCGAACCTTGTCTTCAGCGTCTCCGGTGAGGAAGAAGACAGTCCGGGTTCCCTCAAAACTATTAGTTTCCTTCCGATTATCCCCTCGGTGAGCTACACTAGAGCTTTTTGATTATCTCCATGCCCTTGCGGATAGCCTCCTCGTTCTTGGGGATGAGGTGGTGGTGACGCTCGGGAAGGGTCTTGCGCAAGGCGGCCAGAACACTCTCGATCTTGACGATAGGATGAATCTCCAGCAAACCTCCCAGGACTATCATGTTGAACGTCTTGATGAGGTTCATCTCAGCGGCGGCGTCCATGGCGTCGATCCTGTAAATGTCGATATCCTTCCTGGTCGGAGGCTCGGCTATTCCGTAGCCATCGTAAATAATTGTCCCTCCGGGCTTAACCTTCGGCTCGAATTTCTCCAGCGAGGGCTGGTTCAGGACAATGGCGGTGTCGTAGCTCGAAAGAATCGGCGATGAGACGGGATCGTCGCTCACGATCACTGTCACGTTGGCGGTGCCTCCCCTCTGCTCGGGGCCGTAGGCGGGCATCCAGGTGACCTCCTTGCCTTCCATGAGACCGGCGTATGCCAGGATCTTTCCCATAGAGAGGACTCCCTGTCCCCCGAATCCGGCGATTATGATCTCTTCTGTCATAGTTGCTTGTATTTATTTGTCTGAACCGGTGTCCTTGAGATCTCCCAGATGGTAGAACTCGAACATATTCTCCTCCATCCACTTGTTGGCCTTTGCCGGGCTCATCTTCCAGCCAGAGTTGCAGGTGGAGACAATCTCGACGAGATTTGACCCCTTGCCTTGCATGGAGTACTCGAAGGCTTTCCTGATGGCTCTCTTCGCCCGGTTGATGGCGGCAACGGTGTGCACCGACTGGCGTGTGACGTAACAAGTGCCTTCAAGGTTCGCGGCCAACTCGGTGATTTTGAGCGGATAACCGTGAAGGCTCACCTCCCGGCCGTAAGGGCATGTGGCGGTCTTCATACCAAGTAGAGTCGTGGGAGCCATCTGTCCCCCGGTCATCCCGTAGATGGCGTTGTTGATGAAAATGATGGTGATGTTCTCGGCCCTGTTCAAGGCATGGATGGTCTCGGCGGTGCCGATGCAGGCGAGGTCGCCGTCGCCCTGGTAGGTGAACACGAGGCGGTCCGGCCAAAGGCGCTTGACGGCGCTGGCGAGAGCAGGGGCCCTTCCATGGGCGGCCTCCTGCCAGTCAACGTCGATGTACTTGTAGGCGAATACGGCGCATCCGACCGGGGATATGGCGATGGTCTTGTCGGTCATACCCATCTCCTCGATCACCTCGGGGACAAGTTTGTGCACCACACCGTGGCTGCAGCCGGGGCAATAGTGCATAGGAGTGTCATTCAGGAGGGTGGGTTTCTTGTAAACCACCTGGCCTTTCTCAATTATTTCTTCTCTTGTCATGGCTTCCTGATTTTAGAATGAGCGTTTGAGGACATCGACAACCTCGTCGGGGTCTGGGATGATACCACCTAAACGGCCGAAATGACGGACAGGGACTTTACCCTCGACAGCGAGACGGATGTCCTCGACCATCTGGCCGGCGTTGATCTCAAGAGAGAGGATGCCCTTGACCTTGCCGGCTAGCTTCTTTATCTCCTCTGTGGGGAAAGGCCACAGGGTGATAGGGCGGAGAAGCCCGACCTTGATACCCTGCGAGCGGGCTATCTCGATGCTCTTCTTGGCGATACGGGCCGCCGAGCCGAACGCCACGATAGCGTAGTCGGCGTCATCAAGCATAAACTCCTCGAAACGGACCTCCTTGGCCTCTATCTCGCGGTACTTGGCCTGGATACGGTTATTGATTATCTCCATCTCCTCGGAGCGGAGCTCAAGGGAGGTGATGATGTTCGGTTTCCTGCCCCCGACGCGGCCTGTGGTGGCCCAAGGGCACTCCTTGATGATCTCCTCCTCGGTGCGGCGAGGCTTGAACGGAGGAAGTACCAGCTTCTCCATCATCTGGCCGATCGCTCCGTCGGCCAGAATCATGGCGGGGTTGCGGTAGCGGAACGCCAACGTGAACGCGAGGTCCACGAAATCAGCCATTTCCTGCACTGAGGCGGGAGCCAGGACTATCAGGTGGTAGTCTCCGTGACCTCCGCCCTTGCAGGCCTGGAAATAGTCAGACTGGCTTGGCTGGATGGTGCCGAGACCGGGGCCGCCGCGCATGACGTTTACTATCAGAGCCGGGAGCTCGGCCCCGGCCATGTAGGATATTCCCTCCTGCATCAGGCTGACTCCGGGGCTGGAAGAGGATGTCATGACCTTCTTCCCGCTGGCGGCGCCGCCATATACCATATTGATTGAGGAGACCTCGCTCTCGGCCTGGAGAACCACCATGCCGGTAGTCTCCCAAGGTTTCTGCTCGGCGAGGGTCTCGAGAACCTCGGACTGCGGAGTGATGGGATAGCCGAAATAACCGTCGCACCCACAGCGTATCGCGGCGTGGGCGATCGCCTCGTTGCCTTTCATCAAAGTGATTTCCTGATCTGCCATGGCTCTATTCGGTTTTAAGTCGGTAAACGGTTATGCACCCGTCGGGGCAGACAGTGGCGCAGGAAGCGCAGCCCGTGCAGGTGTCAGCGAGAACCTCGTGGGCAAAGTTGTAGCCCTTTCGGTTAACTTCCTTGCCCGTGAGGGCGAGGACGTCAAGCGGGCATGCGACGACGCAGAGATCGCATCCCTTGCATCTCTCCGTGTCAACGACGACCGCTCCTTTCATTCTTGCCATAATACCTTGATTGATTTATTGTTATTGATTGTACATGTCCTTGTTGTAGAAGTCCAGGATCTCATTGGCGATCGCGTAGGCGTTCCTGGCCGGGCTGTCCGGATTGATCGCCATGGCCTCGAGGTAGTTGTTAATCGCCCCCTGCCAGTCCCCCTTCTTCCTGTATGCGTTGCCCAGAAGGTAATAAGCCCTGTCGGAGGGGGCGGAGGATCCGGCGATATATTCCCTCAGAAGCCTGACCGCCTCTTCCACACGGCCCTCGCTAAGGATAACCTCGATGGCTCCCAAATCTTCCATATTCCCTAATCCACGAAGAGGCACCAGCCCCTCGGATCAGGTTCCAGACCCTTCTGGATACCGATGATCTTCCAGTAAAGAGACTCGCTCTTCGGGCCGCACTTGTCAGGAGAACCGAAAGTGTAGCGGCGAGTCACCTCATCGGACTCGAGGGCGGGCTTGTCGTCAATCGCGCTAATGGGGGTGATCACGACCGCCGTGCCGCAGGAGCAGACCTCGTCGAAACCGGCGAGTTCCTCGACCTTGACGGGACGCATCTCAACCTTCATCCCGAAATCCTCCGCCACAGTCCTGAGGCTGGCGTTGGTGATGGAGGGGAGGACGCTGCCGGAGAGCGGTGTGATGTAGGTGTCGCCCTTGATGGCGAAGAAGTTGGAGGATCCGAATTCCTCGATAGTCGTCTTGGTGGCCGAATCGAGGAAAAGAAGCTCCCTGTAGCCGGCGTTATGGGCGACATTATAGGCATGCAAGGACTGGGCGTAGTTGGCGCCTAACTTGTAGCCGCCTGACCCGTGGGTGGCGGAGCGGTCATAATTGCGGGAGAGCACCGCCGTGCCGGGGACAAGTCTCTTGTCGCCTGAATATGTCCCCACGGGGGAGCACATCACGACGAACATGACATCTTTAGCCGAATGGATTCCCAGCTGGGGATTCAGGCCGAACAGCACGGGACGGAGATAAAGAGACGCGCTCGGAGCCTCGTACGGGGGGACAAACTCAAGGTTGCCTTTCACGCACTGGAGGCACATGTCGATGAACATCTCCTCAGGAGGGAAGAACATATCCAGATACTTGGCTCCCTCAACGAGCCTTTTCCAGTTCATGTCCGGGCGGAACATACGGATCCTTCCGTCAACGCCACGGAACGCTTTCAAGCCCTCGAAGCAGGACGGGGCGTAATGAAATACCCCGGCGAAAGGATTGAGGAGAAGGTTGAAGTCCTCCGTGGCGACCGGTGTCTCCCATTTCCCGTCCACGCAACGGCTATATACTATAGTCCTTGTCCTCGTGTAACTGAACGAGAGGTTGTTCCAATCTATATTAGGCATATCATGTGGTTTTGATTGGTTTGATTATGTGGTTTTAGTCTTCGATTATCCGGTCCTTGTTGTAGGTGTGGATCTTGGTCTGGCCGGAGAGTATCATGTAGCCGTTCTCGGCCAAGCTATTGATCTCGTCCTCGCCGGGGAACACCTCGACAGGGGCGATGAAACCGATCTTGTCCTTGATCTCGCCCATCAACTTCTTGCTGTGCGCGATTCCGCCGGTCAGGAGGATGGCGTCCACCTTGCCGTCGGCGACAGCGGCCATGGCGGCTATGTATTTGCAGATATTCAGCACATAAGCTTTCAGGAAGGTGATGGCGAGCCCGTTCCCGGCGTCCGCCATATTCTCGACATCAAGCATGCTGTTGGTCCCGAAATACGCCACGGCTCCTCCCCTTCCGACAAGCTTCTGCTTGATCTCCTCCTTGGTGTATTTCCCGCTGAAACACATGTCTATCAGATCGAAAGGAGGGCAGCAGCCGGCTCTCTCGGGCGTGATGGGGCCGTCGCCTCCGAGGCCGTGGTTGACATCGATCACCTTGCCGTTACGGTGCAGGGATATGGTGGCTCCACCGCCCATGTGGGCAACGATCAGGGTGACATTGTTGCTCTTGAGGCCGTGCTCCCTGAGGTACCTCCTCACAATGGCTCTCGAGTTGAGGGCGTGGAAGAGGGTCTTGCGGGTGAACTCGGGAATACCTCCCATCTTGCACTCGGGCAGCATCTCATCGGCCATGGGAGGGTCGGCGACATAAGCTGTAGTCTTCCCGAAACGTGGCTCGAGTCCCTTCTCCGCCCGGATGGCGTTTATCTCCTTTGCGATGTCATCAGCCAGCACGGCGCTGAGGTTGCAGGCGTGGAGACCGTCGCGGCAACTGATCAGCACGTCCCGCATGTCCTGGTTGACGTTGTAAACCCCTGTGATCACGGGGGTGAACAGCCCTCCCCTGGCCATGACGATATCGACATCCTCGAGAGGGATGCCCCTCGACTTCATGAAATCCTTGAT
The DNA here is from genome assembly GCA_902797035.1 of uncultured Bacteroidia bacterium. Classification (GTDB taxonomy): domain Bacteria; phylum Bacteroidota; class Bacteroidia; order Bacteroidales; family UBA932; genus Cryptobacteroides. The sequence continues at coordinate 20,326 of CADBRH010000011.1, forward strand.
GGCCTGACGGCGCATGTCGCTTTGGTCCATCACGGACTTGTACTTCGCGACCTCTTCGGCGGTGTGCTCCAGCTTCTCGTCGAACACCCTAACGCCGTCGGAGAAATACCCGAGCTTTGTGGTGGTGGATCCTGTGTTGATTATTAGTATATTGCCCTTCATTTCTTTAATATATCGACCTTAAATATATTATAATTTTTTAACAATATCAAGATTATTGTTAAAAATCGTCACATTAGGATTTGCGGATGTCAATCACCGTCAAGACCTTTCCCTCGACTTTGAAGCGTACTTCAAACAGTCCGTATGACATCAAGTATTCTTTGGATGGATCATCTTGGTACCGGGGCCTAGGGTCTAGAGACAGCACATCCCTGAGGGTCGCCAAATCGTCAACGAGACTTTCAGAACCTTCCGGGAAAACGACCTCGAGAGGCTCCCAAATGTTAGTGTCGACGAAGCCGGACCGCGCGCCTGGATGAGAGTCGGCGTACTCGACATAGGGCTTGATGTCATAGATAGGCGTGCCGTCCATCAGATCAGCGCCAAGGACATTAATCACCGGCCCTATGAGCTTACCGTCAGGACCTTTAGACTCATAATCAATAGATTCCAGACGCACCGATGACAGCCCTAGCTGATTCGGCCGGAACGGCGACCGGCTCGCGAAGACCCCGACATGGGCGTTACCGCCCAGTCGGGGCGGACGCACTGTGGCTCTAAAAGCCACAGTGCTATCGCTGTCCACCCCCCTGCACCCCCGAGGGGGACTGAGGTGCGTTCCCCTCAGACGATGTTCCATCGTCACAAGTTCACCCCTCAGACTCCCTGGGTCGCTTCGCTCCGAGTCGCCAGAGAGAGATGTTTCCCTCGGCATGTCGGAAGGTCTGGCATGGACGGACCGTAGCCACCCTCGGCTCGTAAGAGGGAGGGGCCCGCCGGCACCGCCGGCGGGAGGGGCCGAGCGTAGCGAGGAGTCCGGACTGTCAGAGCCTTCCGACTGCCGCACAAACTTGTCAACATCAAGACTAGCAGGACCGGCGATCCCCGAAAATCCCCAAATAAGCCAGAGGTAGTCGAAGCCGTCGAGGCCGCGGAGGGCGTCGGCGGAACGGTAACGCGGCTCGAACACGACACGACCACGGAGTCCCGGGGCCAGACCGGCCTGGCGCGGGATCCCGAACTTCTCCGGGAACGGAGACCTGAAATAAGCTATTGGATCAATGACCACCTCAGACAGCCCCTTGGTCAAGCACCGAGAAACGAGACTGGTTGCTGACGAACTCCGGCACAAGCCGTTTCATCGCCGCGACAGTCTTGAGGTCATCATATTCATGAGAGATAGATATCAACTCGTCAATCTGAGGGCTGACGACAGAATAGTCGTACTCCCTGACAGACGCGATACGGATCTTATCGTTGAAAGAAGGCTTCGTGGACTCTTTCGAGTCAAGCACCTCCTCATAAAGTTTCTCACCCTCTCGAAGACCGGTGTATTTGATCTCCATGCCAGGCACGCCACTCAACTCGATCATCCTTCTCGCCAGGTCCGCGATCTTCACCGGCTTGCCCATATCGAAAACGAATATCTCTCCACCCTCCCCTTTCGTGGCCGCCTCAAGGACAAGCTTGCAGGCCTCAGGAATGAGCATGAAGTAGCGGATGATGTCCGGATGGGTCACTGTGACCGGCCCCCCGTGCTTGATCTGCCTCTCGAAAATGGGGATGACGGAGCCGTTCGAGCCCAACACGTTGCCGAACCTCGTGGTCACGAACTGCGTGCGGCCTTTCACCTTGCCCTCGACCTCAGCCTTGTTGAGACTCTGGACATATATCTCGCAGATACGTTTCGAGCAGCCCATCACGTTGGTCGGGTTGACAGCCTTGTCGGTGGAGATCATCACGAACTTCCCGACACCATATTTCACCGCCAGATCGGCCAGGACCTTGGTGCCATAGACATTGTTCTGGACACTTTCGGAGGGGTTGTCCTCCATCATCGGGACATGCTTATAGGCGGCGGCGTGGAAGACATAATCCGGACGGAAGTCGTTGAAAATAGCCTCCATACGGTCGGTATTCGACACGCTGGCAACAACAGTGGACGCCTTAACGGAAGGGAAATCCCGCCTCATCATGAGACGGATGTCGTGCTGAGGGGTCTCGGCCGAATCGACAAGCATCATCTCGGAAGGTCCGAAAGAAGCCACCTGCCGGACAATCTCGGCCCCGATGCTGCCCGCCGAGCCGGAGATGAACACCTTCTTCCCGCTCAATTCCTTGGCCACGGACTCCAGGTCAAGCTTTATCTCGTCCCGAGGAAGCAGGTCCTCGATCCTCACCTCGTTGAGAGTAGGTCTTCCCTGAGGATTGTCCTTATCCCACTCCACCGTGGATTGCGCGAAATAAATCTTCGCCCCGCTTTTGAGGATATAGTCCTGAAGGGCCTGGTCCTCTCGGAAGCGCTCAATCCTTCCAGGAGCGACGAGGACAGCCTTTATATTCCTGTTCCTGAGCTCCTCGGTGAGTTTGTCGTCCACATCAAAAACCGGCTCACCCATGAGCATGGTCCCCTTCGCCCGCAGGCTGGGGTCGTGGGAGATGAAACCCTTGAGCTTGAATCTCATAGGCTTCTCTCCCTTGATGGATTTGGCGAGTCCTATCCCACCTGAGCGAATGCCGTAGATCAGGACCGGAGTCGCGTCCCCAGTGCGGAAATAGGTGTCGTAGAACGCCTTAATGACCATCCTCTCAAGCCACATGATGGCGGTGGCCAGAGCGTAGATGATGAACAGAGCCCTCGCGGTCAGGTGGGCGAACAGATGAATAGAGGTCCAGCTTAACGGGTAGTGTATAGCAAAGGCGACCAGAAACGAGCACGCCATCGCGGACCCTATCCTGATGAGATCGACAAATGAGGAATATCTCAAAATACCCGCATAGGTACGGAATATCCTGAAGAAAACGATGGTGACGGCGATGTAAATCACCATCACGCGGATCAGGGTCCAGAAATATGTCAGAAGGGCGTTGGAGCGGTAGAAAGCCCAGAAAACCACGATACCGGAAAAGAGCAGTATCAAGCAGTCTATCGCCAGGATACACCAATACGGGAGCGTCCTCTTGGAGAAATACGAGTCAAAAAGTTCTTTTATTCCCTTCATATCCTCAGGTACCGCAAAGTTATAAAAAAACTTCGATGTTAGCGCGAAAGACGCCTGCGAATCCTATCTATATACTCTACCAGGATAACCCGGCCGAAAACCGGATAAAGCCCGAGATAGCGACCAGTGATCGAGGCCATAACTTTCGAAAGACCAAAGACGGAGTTCCTGTCAAGGGCGTACCACTCCCTCCTCTCATGGCCGAAGTTCCCTTCTTTCAGCATCATGCGGACAATCTTCCGTGACTTGTCCAAGTACTCCTGGCTGTAGAAAGGCATCTCATCAGCCGGCAGCCCCAACACTCCCACGGCGATATTCCCGAACACTTTCCACGGCGCGGTCAGATCAAGGGTTTTCAGGATATGTCCAAGCCTGTCCTTGTCAATCCGGTCTTTACGGGCATGAAGGAACATGGTCCAGTCACAGACCTGACGGAACCCGACACCCTCAGTGAAGAAGTGACGCCAGAGGTGATTGAACAGATAAAAAGCGTTGAACGTGGGCTCTGGGATACGGACGTCAGTCCCGCCGATGTCAAGAACCTCTCCGCCGGACGACATTCCCATGTCAGACAATTCCTGGTACTGTTTGTCATATCCGGGAGGAAGGACCTCGCTGAACCGATGCGTCTCGACCGTCATCCCGTCGATGACGACGTGACTGTGCTTCCCTTCAGTGGAGAACCCCTCCTCGTCGATCTCGCCGGTGAGCCCAGACAACACGTCGAACGCCTCCCGATAGTGTTCAGTTCCCACATACAGGTCTATGTCGCCGCACTCCCGCAGTAGAGGCTGCGGGTAGGAGGAGGCCGCCCCCTGACCTTTCAGTAGAACAGGCTCTATACCTTTATCCCTCAATGCCTTGACAGAGATGGAAAGGACTCTTGACAACGCGAGGTTATGACCTATGATAGAGACGATCCTGTCACTGACGATTTTCTTCGCCTTTGGCGGGAGGATGCCTGAGTCCAACAGCACCTGGCCTACCACTCCCCTGCAAGACTGCTTTCTCGCCTCCGTCCAAATATCCCTCGCGACGGTCTCATCTATATCGGCGATGGGCGTGTCGCCCCAGAGACCGGCCCTGAGCGACTGAACGAATAATTCATTTGAGACTTCCATGCTTAATGGGCAATCGCCTCCTTGATCTTCGACACGATATAACGGACATCGTCATCGCTGACAAGAGGACCGGCGGGAAGGCACATCCCCACTTTGAACAGACTCTCAGAGACTCCGTTGACATAGGCGGGAGAGTCTTTGTAAACCGGCTGTTTATGCATAGGTTTCCAGACCGGGCGGGCCTCAATGCCGGCGGCGTCAAGGAAAACCCTCATGGCCTCGACGTTAGGATTCGGCTCGCATGAGGTATGGACACCGCCTCCCACATGGACCACTCCGGCAGCGCCGCCGACAGCGGTGGTGACTTTCGAGGCGTAGGCGTTCTCCTGCCCGACTATCCTCAACCCTTCGTCAATGGTCATGACACATAGCCAGAAGTTGGAGTCGAAACGGGAATCAGGCGCCTTGTGAACGGATATTCCCTCAACATCAGCGAGGAGTTCCTCGTACATTCCCTGGACATGACGATGATGGGCGAGATGATCCCCTATGGCGGTCATCTGCCCCCTGCCGATCCCGGCGCAGACATTGGAGAGACGGTAGTTGTAGCCGATGGCCTCGTGCTGGTAATAGGGATAGGCCTCGCGCGCCTGGGTGGCAAGCCACATTACCTTGTCTTTAGAAGCCTTGTCCGGGCATATGAGGGCGCCGCCGCCTGAGGTGGTGATCATCTTGTTGCCGTTGAAAGAAAGCACCCCGTAGCGCCCGAAAGTGCCGAGAACCCGGCCGTCATAGCGCGATCCGAATCCCTCGGCGGCATCCTCAATCACGGGAATCCCGTATCTATCAGCGACTTCCATAATCCTGTCAATCTTGTAAGGCATGCCGTACAGAGCCACGGGAATGATGGCCTTGGGCTTTTTGCCGGTTTTCCCGATCCTGTCCCTGACGGCCTCCTCAAGCAAGTCAGGATCCATATTCCAAGTGTCCTTTTCCGAATCAATGAATATTGGGGTCGCACCGAGATAAGTGACCGGATGGGACGAGGCGCAGAATGTGAAGCTCTGGACGATCACCTCATCGCCGGGACCGACCCCGCAAGAGAGCAGGGCGAGGTGCACCGCGGCGGTTCCCGAGCAGAGGGCGACCACCTCCTTTCCGTCCCGGGAATCGACAGGATTCACGAAACTTTTCAAGTCATCCTCGAAACCGTTGACATTAGGCCCGAGAGGAGCCACCCAATTCGAGTCGAACGCCTCCTGGATAAACTTCATCTCATTGCCGCTCATCTTGGCGAGACAGAGATAGATTCGGTTACGCATGGTAGAATAATATGGTTTATACCGATAAAAGATACTATTAATTCCTGCCGTTGAACTCCTCCATGGTGGTGGCGGTTGAGGAGTTGATGTCCTGGCGGGCAAGTACCTTCTTTATTGTCAGGAAGATGACACGGATGTCAGTCCATAGGGTGCAGTGATCCACGTACCAGACATCCAGTTTGAACTTCTCCGCCCAGCTGATGGCGTTCCGGCCGTGGCACTGGGCCCATCCGGAGATGCCGGGCCGCACCTCATGCCGTCTGGCCTGCTCTGGAGAATACAGCGGAATGTACTTCACCAGCAGAGGCCTAGGCCCGATCAGCGACATGTCTCCCTTCAGGACATTCAGCAACTGAGGCAACTCATCGATGGAAGTGGACCTGACAAAACGCCCCACAGGGGTGAGCCGGTCCTCGTCAGGCAAAAGCTCGCCGGAAGCGTCCCTCTCGTCCGTCATCGTCTTGAACTTGATGATCCTGAATATCTTGCCGTCCTTGCCGGGACGTTCTTGGAAAAAGAAAGCGCCTCCCCCCTTATTGGCGAAACGCAGCCAGACAGCGACCAGAATCAAGAGCCAGCCGACCAGAACCAAGGCCAGCGACGCGATCAAAATATCCAGGACACGCTTTATGAGACGCTTATACATCGGCGGGCGGATTATCCGGCTCCAAGGAGCCTACGGATCAAACGGACATCCTTGAACCTGTAAAGGAATTGGGCCAGGGATAATTTGTGGCTTCCGCGACGGAAGTCTCTGATATAACGCAATTTAGTTCCGGGAACAGTCACCGAGTCAAGAGCGGCGTAAATGTCCGGCAGAGCCTTCAGGCGGGAGTCGAACTCACGGATTACGTCAGAGTGGCGGTTACCGTTAATCAGCAAATCATGGTAGAGCCCGCTGAATATCCCGAACAGCGATGCCTGCCGCAAAGAATACGCCGGGCAGCGGCTATCGCCCAATCTCACCATTTCTGACAAAGCCGCCTCAGCGACAGTCCTCCATGACTCGAAATTCTTTCTCATGGTGGCGGTGCTTACGGACTGCCCGTCACGGCCGATCACATAGACATACAGAGGAATGGGGATAAAACGGACCGAACGGACCCGGGATAGCGGCCACAGGACATACAGGGTATCCGTGTAGAAAGCGTTCTCGGGCCAGACCAGCCCTGAGGCGCGTATGACCTCCGTCTTGTAGACGACGTTCATCGTCCCAAGTTTATAGCGTCCTCTCAAAGCGAGTCTAGCGGAGTCCTCATCCTCCATCGGAAGATCCTGCCTTAAAGGAGATTCCGGGAATATCCGAACACGAGTCTCCCGCCCGGTCGCCTCATTGTAGTCTATCTTCTCACAGATCAAGAGATCGGCGTCCGTCTCCCTCAACTCCCTGACGAAATCCGCCAGGCATCCCTCCCTGAACCAGTCGTCGGCGTCCAGTGTCCGGAAATACTTCCCCCTCGCCATAGACAAGGCCACGTTCATGCACGAGCCGTAATTGCCGTTAGGCTTGTCGATCACCCGGATATACTCAGGCCAGGAGCTCTCATATTTCCTGGCCAGCTCAAGGGTACCGTCGGTTGAACCGTCGTTGACGACAATCACTTCCACCTCGTCCATCACCTCGGGCACAACGACCGAGTCCAAGCATTTTCCCAGCCTGGACTCCATGTTGTACGCCGGCACGACAACGGTTAGAAGGATGGCGTCAGCTTTTCGCTCGGGCATTCTCTACAATTTATCGGAGAGCAACCTCATGATGTCACCGAAGCATTTCATCTCACCGATCTCCTCAGGTTCAAGAGTCACCCCGAACTCACTCTCCAACTCGACGACAAGACTCAATTGTCCCATAGAATCCCACTTCTCGCATGTCTCCTGCGAGCAGGTCTCATCGACGTGATCCAATTCAAAGACACGTTTGAGTATCTCCAGCACTTTCTCTTCCATAATTATTCCAAAATGATTGAATAAAAGTCATCTACCGCCAAATTAGCTGAGGCCAAGTCGATAACATAAGATTTAACACCATTCTCATCAACCCCGACGCATGTGAACCCGCAACGGTCGTAGAAGCTTTCAACCTGAGAGTTTTTGGGAGTCGGGATATACTCAGCTTTCACAGTCTTGACTCCGCGGTCCCTCATCAACCTCAAGACGGTTTTCAAGAATGCGGACTCAATCCCCTTCCCGAGAATCCTGCAACTCAACAGAAGGGTATCAATGGTATCACCGTCCACCATCACGCATCCCGTGATGCCGCTGTCGCCGAACTTGTCCTCGACTCCAAGGCACATGATCTCCCACCCGGAATCAACCAGTCTCCGGACATCAGCCTCAGTGTATCGCCTCGTTGTCAGATTGAACTGATTGGTCTTTTGAGTCATCTGCGCCACACGGGGAATACTGAACGAGTTGGCGGCCTCAATGGTAAGGCGTATGTCAAGACTCCTGATAAAAGAATCAAGATCCACAAAAGACCGGCTCGCCTCCGCCCGACGGGCGTTAGCTTTGTACTGCTCGGTCTTGTTCAAATCCTCGGACGTGATTGAATATACCCGGAAATAATTCTCGACCAAGGACTTAAAGAAAGATGGCAGCTCATAGGGCCTCTCCGGGAACTCCGGCGTGGCGACCATAGGCAGGGTTTGGCGGACAAGCTCGCGCTCGGAGGGGTTATCATCGAGGAAGACAAGACTGTCAAGACCGATATTCAATTCCTCGGCCAATTCACGGATGTTTGACGGCTTGTCATTCCAATTGATACGCCAAGCGGCGAAAGTGTCCTTCCTTAACACCATGAAAGGGTTCTTCTCCCACGCCTCAAGAACATCGGCCTCATTGTTCTTGCTGCAAACTGTCAGGATCACACCGCGTTTGGAGAGCGCCAGAAGAGACTCTTGGAAAAAGTGAAACGCCTTGCCGGGATAGTCTCCGCCCAACTTGACGCCCTCGATCCCGTCCTCGCCGAGAACACCTCCCCAAAGAGTGTTGTCCAAGTCGAGAACCAGGCACTTCTTCCTCTTCAAGGCGATTTGATCCAGTTTCTTTGAATACCAGACCTGGAACGGCGCGGAAAGCCTGGGGTTCATGCCCATCTGCGAGATGAACCAGAACCGCCAATCAATCAACTCATCCTCAGGATACCTGTATGTGAACTCATGAATATCCAGGATCCGGAGATTCGGATATGAGCGTTCCGCCTCAAGCAAGCGGGAATTATAGTCAGAAACCGCTGTCATCACGTCAAGACCGGAGTCGAAAGAGACAGCCTGCCCCCTGTCCATGGTGAAAGCGATAAACGGTTTGGAGTGATCCGCTTTGGATAGCACATATTCAAACTTATCCGAGCACCCTCGGATCTCCTGGATCAGCGACTCGGTCCCGGCCTTCACCGGCAGCTGGTAAAACCACACGTAGCCTTCGACTTCAGACGGTATCTCCGATATGTCATCGTACCCGGAGAATGAATAATCCTTCGGGAAAAACGGCTCTACAGTGTTGTTCCGAAAAACAAATAAACTCATTCTGATATTACAGCGGGAGCCTCAACTAATTCTATTAAACCAATGTTCTTGTTGAAGAGGAAGCAAATCCGACTCGATCGAATAGCGACAGCCTCAACTGGTTTATTTATCAAGATATACCCTTGTCCCTTTAATTCGGTCACAGCCGACTCAATGCTGTCGACACTATAACAGAAGTGATATGGGGTAACTCCATTTTTCTCCAGAATACGCTTTACGGGAGACTTGTCATCGACCGGAGCGAGAAGCTCTATTGTCGGACTCCCTTCCTTTGTCAACCAACAAACGTTTATATTCTGGATTTGGTCATATATCACAGATGAACGATGGTAACCTCCTTGTACGTATAGATTGGCGGTAGCCTCAATATCCAAGACGGCCACACCTATATGATGAAAAATAAAACCAGGAAGCATATCTTAATACTCTATCACAGGAGACACTTTACATCCAGCGAGGGAAATATGGGCGGTGGCCCAGGAGAGACCCGCGCCAAAACCGGATACAATCGCGTCTGTCAGTTGTTTGTCAGATAATTCTGAAGAGATGGTCAAAGGGATGGATGGGGAACTAGTGTTACCATAACGGTCGAGGCAATAGGGTACCCTGTCCAAAGGGTATTTTATCCTCCTGACGATAAAATCGGTCATGAATTTATTGGCCTGATGCAGCACAAGATTCCCTACAGAAGCCAATTCGATACCCTTAAAAGCGCATAACTCCTTGATACTCTTCGGCACGGTCCTCATCACAAAGTTGAACACATCCATGCCATTCATATATACCTCATTATCAGACAATATACTACCATCTTTCTCCTCATGCTCAACCAGATTCCCCGCTGTGGTCATGAAACGGCCTCCTCCCGCTTTCACTTTCACGGCATCCTCTCCGGATCCGTCTGAATAAAGCATGAAAACCGATTCAAACGCGTCATTCGTTTTCTCCACTAAAGTCGCGGTACCAGCGTCACCGTATAAAGGGGCATCTACTTTGTCAAGCCTGTTAACAATCTTCGAGAACGTCTCTCCCACCAATAACAGCACTCTGTTGATCCCTTCCATCGAAGCGTATGCCATAGCGGTGGATAACGCGTATACCCATCCGGAACAGCCTAAAGAAAGATCCATGGCCCCGGTCGTTGACGGGAGTCCAAGACGATGCTGAAGGATAGGGGCGGTAGCCGGGATTCTATAATCCGGGAGCTGACTGAAAAACAGAAGCATGTCAATGCTTTCACGATCTATCTTATTATCCTCGAACAGTTTCTCAGCGGCTTTGAAACATAGGTCAGACGCGGTCACGTCATCATCAACGACGCGTTTTTCCCGGATACCGATAGAATTAATTGTTTTCTGGATCTCCTCTTGAGGAATCAAATAACCCAAATCAGCGTTATGACTGATATTCCTGGGCACGCACGATGAGATCGCCTTGACACCAACGCCTTTAAAAACAATTGTGGCCATATCTACTACAAGTTTCTTCCTCCGTCCATACGGATTTGAGTTCCGGTGATCCATCGACTAGCGTCACTGAATAGATAGATCGCCGCATAGGCGACATCTTTGGGGGAACCGAAGCCTAGGGGATACTTAGCCTCCTGCTTCTCCCAATCGCTTTCTGAGATATTGCTAAGTGTGCTTAGCAATTCCGTCCGTATCATCATCGGCATTATCGAATTCGAACGAATACCCCGGGAGACAAGTTCCTTAGCGTAAGCTCTCATTATCCCGTTTACGGCGGATTTTGACGCGGCGTATATCCCCAGACCCGGCTCAACCTTCTCAGCTCCATAGGAGCTCATCCATACAAGTGACCCATTCTTGTTGATTTTCTTCTTAACCAGCAATTGCTTAAGCATCATTATCGGAGCCGTGAGATTGATGTCAAATACCCGCTTTATCTTGTCCTCTGTGATAAATTTGACAGGGGTAGTATCTGAGACTCCCGCGCATAAAAACACACCGTCCAATGAGGGGGAATCCTCGCCGAGTGATTTTACGAAACTCTCATCACAAAGATTACCTCCAAAAGAGATATGCCCCTCACCTTCAAGCTGTTCTATCAGATCTTCAAGCCCCTTGACATTCATATCGACAGCGACGATCTTAGCCCCGAGTCTGGAACTTTCTATCGCCGTGGTCTTTCCGATACCGGAAGCGGCTCCTGTTATCAAAATGGTCTTGCCTTCAAGAGAGTAAGGATTGTAGCTCATGTTTATCCCTGATATCTTTCATTCACAATAGAATAAATGTCTCGGACACAGTTCGCCGACTCCATCTCATTAGCGGAAAGAATCACATCATACTCCTCATCGCACATCGCCATAATCGAAAGGGCGACAATAGAGGTCCAACCATCAATATCGCGGAACTTTGATTCCAACGTGAGACCCTGAGGCTCATCGTCGAACTGATCCGCGAAATTCTGTAAAAATAGTTTTTCGTCAACCATTATAGATTACCTTTAAATGTCAAAGCGGCGGGCAGGATTGCCAAGATACAAATAACCGTCTTTAGTCTTTCTGATCACGACACTGCCCGCGCCAATACGAGTGTTGTTCCCTATTGTCACGTTCTGCAGGACAGATGACTGCAAGCCGAGAAAATTGCTGTTCCCGATCACAACACCTCCGGAGACATGACATGACGGCATCAAAACATTGTGGTTACCTATCTTCACGTCATGACCTACACAAACATATCCATTGAGAATGTTGAAATCCCCTATCTCAACCTGGCAACTCACGAAAGAATTCGCTGTGATGATATTACCCTTACCTATACTCAAAGTATCGGGATCAAGAAACACCACGGAGGGGTCAATAAGATTAGGGAAGAACACGTTGGGATTAGAAATGCGTTCCGCGACAGAACGAAGTATATCGGGAGAACCTATGGCTATCACCAAATGCAAAGGAGTAACCCATTCATTAAGAGCGCCTATACCTCCGATAATCCTGCCATAATGATTCTCGCTCGCCCATATAGCCTCATTGTCATCAAAGAAGCCGACGAAACGCCACTGCGGCTCTTTTCCGTTAATGGAATTGATCAAGCAGGCGACCTCCCTACCAAATCCTCCGGCTCCAAAAATAGCGATATCTTTAATACCCATCATCACTTCATTGAAAAAGTATTTATTAACAAGTTCCTCGATCCAACGCAATATAGCGATTCATATTCAAATTCTTAGCACAGAAATCGAATATGGCTTATCTCATGACAACGACCTGTACATCTCCAGCAGCGCGTTCCAGACGTCTTCCCTCTCATAGCGGGACTGGATCATGTATCTGGCATGTGCGGCCATGGACGAGACGGCCTCGGGGTTGTCCATGAACCAACGCATGACGCTCTCCAAAGCGGCCTCGTCCCTTGGCGGGATAATCCTTCCGTTCAGGCCTTCCTGGATAATCTCGTTGCATCCGTTTATGTCTGTGACGATACTCGGAAGCCCCATGGCTCCAGCCTGCATCACGACATTCGGGAAACCTTCCCTGTACGAAGGAAACACAAGAGCGTCCGCCGCCAGCAGGAAAGGCCTGACATCTGACTGGAAACCGACATATTTGATTGACTCGTCGGTCCTGAAGAACTCCTCATTACCTTCCGCCAGCGAATCCAGGTCACTCTCGAAAGGACCGACAAGAAGAAGCTTGCATCGGGAATCAGTCCGCTTCAAACTCCTCATCGCGTCCGCCAACTCGTTCATCCCCTTGTCTTTAACAATTCGGCCGACAAAGACGAACACGAAATCATCATCCTCGAATCCTAACTCCTCACGAAGCTCCTTTCGGGTTTTCCCGACCGCGGCTGGAGAGAAGAACGAGGTGTCAATCCCGCTGATATTTCCGTTATGGATCACGCTCAGCGGCTTCCCGGTGATCCTGTCCGCCCGAAGAGTCTTCTTCACCCCCTCGCCCTCCGGGATAACTCTGGTGGCGCAGAAGCATGTGATTCTCTCCATCAGCATCAACAGTTTCCGCTTCGTTCCCGATTCGCCTTGATAACGGAGCCCCGTCACGGTGTACAAACGGTTAGGAACGCCGACCAGCTTGCCCGCCACCATAGACAAAAGACTCCCTTTGGGAGTGTTGGAATGAACAATGAAAGGTCTTTCCTTCCTCAGAACCCGGATCATGGTGAACAGGGAACGGAGATCTGACCAGAGCGAGATATCCCTTCGCATCGGCACATCTATGACTCTGATCCCCTCATTCCGGGCGACAGTGTCAAGGCATCCCGTGTCCGCGGCGAGCCCGACCACCTCGAACTCCCTATTCAGGAACCCGAGCTGGCCACCCAGAAGCCCCAAAAGGCTAATGTCGGCCGTTGTTACCCTGACAAGCTTCTTTCTCACTTTAACTTCAGAGACAAATAGACCTCCCGATACCCCTCGACCATTTTATCAATATCATACTGTAACGCTCGGGCGTGACATTTCCCGGCCACCGACTCGCGATAGGCCTCATCTTCCGACAGACGCAGGAGAATCCCGGCCAGCTTGGTCTCGTCCTGGCACGGGAACAACTCCCCCGCCCCGGTGATCACCTCACGAAGGCCGTCCACATCGCTCGCGACAAACGGTTTGCCGACACTCATGCCCTCCAAGCTGGATAGGGACAACCCCTCATAATGAGAGGACATCACTATGGCGTCGGACGCGTGAAGAATCGCCGGGATGTCAGTCCGGACTCCCCAGAACTTTACCTTATCCGTGACATGCAACCTCTCGGTCATACTTTCAAGTTCTTCCCGCCTTTCTCCGTCTCCGACCAGCCATAACATGAAATTATCCGGCAATATGGCCATCGCCCGGATCAGAGTGTCCTGATCTTTCTGTGAACGGAAGCCGGCCACCATAGTGACCACGAACTTACCGGCAGACTCCGGACATACGGTCTTGCGGTCAAGTCCCTCAGACTGGCTGATCGAGCGAATGTCAACGCCATTGTAAATCACTCGTGTCTTATCCACGGAAGAACTCTTCCCAAGATAAGACACAAGGTTGTCATAAGCCTGGTCAGAGATGCAGATGACACTGTCATACCTGCCGTACATCCACTTGTCAACAACCGAATACCACTTCCAATGTCGCCTCCGGTTGAACGTGTTATGCTCTGTGGTCACCAAAGCCGCGGGAGAGAAAACCGATGCGATAGCGGCGAAAAGCTGTGGCGACGAGTTGTGAGTATGAACCACATCGTACCGCTTCATCAAGCGTCTTAACCACAAGATGGCCAGAGGGTTATAAACCGAGCTCGACTTCCTGAATGAATATACCTTACAACCTGAGGCGATCAACTTCTCTTTGAAAGGAGTGTCCTCCCCATCAAGCAAAGCCACGTCAACATCCTCCCCCATAGACCGCAGCCTGGGAACAATGTCCGCCACGATCTTTTCGGCCCCTCCGGTTCTGAGGGAAGTGATGACTTGAAGGATTCTCATTAATCAATTAGCGGTTAACCTTACGGCGGTTATACAAATACAACAGACATCCCGGCAAAATTGCCAAGAGTGTGAGAGCCTTTCGGGGAGATTCTTTGAGGAAGGACTTGTTCTTGCTCCGGATCGAATGGGAGACATAATGGATGTTGTCCATCACTTTCCGTTTCAAAGACTTAGTCTGGAGCATGTCGAATTTACGGTAGAAGGAGAACCCTTGGGGATTGTTCCAGTACTGTCGCCACATTCCTTTGCTGGACCCATCTTCCAAATATTCCACAACCGCCAACGGCTCATTAAAAGTGAGGAGTTTATACCTCTCATCCACAAGGTAGTACTTGTAAGCGAGGCCAACGTATCTCTCCCCTTCGAACAAGGGATATTCAGGAACGGACTTTATCACATCGGTCCTGTACACAAGTTTCTTGTCGCCAAGGCCTTTCATGTCCTCATAGTATCCGCGGAGTGTCGTCTCCTTGAGAGAATCAGGAAAAGCCTTCCCGATCACTTTCCCGTCATTGTAAATGTCCAGGCCTATGATTCCGGCATAAGAGTCCGAACCATTCTCCCTCCAGAACGTGACGATTTTCTCCACGGCGTCATCCGGCATGAAATCATCAGAATCGATGCAGACATTCAACTCCGTCCGGATATGCCGGTAGGCCGTGTTATGCGCCCCGTGCATACCCTGATTCTCCTGATACACATACTCTATCTCAAAGTACGCCTCTTTCTTCCATTTCTCCACGAGAGCGTCTGTCCCGTCGCTGGACCCGTCATCGACTATCAGCCAGAGGAAGTCTTTGCTGGTCTGCCGGCGAAGGCTCTCGTAAGTCCTTCCTAAAGTGCTGGAACGGTTGAAAGTGGGAGTGAAAACAGTAAGGGTTCGCATGACGATAATGATCAGGTTTTATCCGAACAGGGCAAACAAGACCTTTTCACATAAACGACGAGGGCGTGAAGCTATAACTTCTCTTTCGCAAAGTTCATATAGCGATGACGAGGATTTAGCGGACAACGCTTTGTAAAAAGGATCTGAAGTATAATCGCTCTTGTTAATCTTTAAAACGTCAGTCCAGAATTCATCCGCTATCTCACGCTCGATACCGTCAATAATCGAATGCTTACAAGATTCTCCCTTGTTTATTATCCTCTGCTTAACATCAGCTCGGAGGATGTTCACCATCTCGATTCTGACCAGATCGTCGGCTACATGATATGAAAAGCTGTCAATCATCCCTACTTTTATCAGATACTGGGATTTAAGATCCTTCAACAAAAAGGGATTATACTTTGACGTCATGCCCCCATATCGATAGTTGTATAACGGTTTGTCCAACAGATAAATACTTTTCAAATACGGGAATAATCTCATGTTAAAAACCAAATCCTCACCCATGGCGAAATCATTCGGGGAAAGACCTGAATTCTCTATAACACTCCTTCGATACAGCTTCCCGAAAGCGTTTACCGGAAGGAGATTCTTTCCGAAGAATGAGATGAAGTACTTCTCAAATAGCTCAGGCGAATAAACCGGACCTTCAGCTGGTAACGGGTACTTGACTCTAAATGGTCCCAGACGACGCCAAAAAGGGACCATGACATAATCAAAGGCATCTAATCGCATGGCGCCTATCATCGATGATATCATGTCAGGCTCAATCCAATCGTCGGCGTCAACGAATAGAACGAACTCACCATCAGCGTGTTTAAGTCCGGAGAAACGGGTGTGATTGATACCTGAATGATCTTGGACGATAACCTCAACTCTGTCATCTCTCTTTTTATATGCCTCACCGATCTCCTTGCACTTTTCTTGTTCTCCTCCAGCCCCATCGATGACAATTATTAACTTCAAATAGGAATAACTCTGCCTAAGAACAGATTTCACGCATTTATTCAGCGTGCTTGCGCTGTTATAAACCGGGACAATAACACTGACCATCCCGGAGCCAGAGTTTGTCTCTATTTCTCCTTCTCTTTTACCCATATATGAATACCATGAACAAGGTAAACGCTAGATGAGCGACCATCATGATCGTCAATTTATGCCCTTGAGTCTTAGGCCACAATTTGATTTTCAGCAATGGATAAAACAATACAATCGGGTATAGGAACCAAGACAGATACGCGAAACGATTTGAGTATTGCGCGCGGATCACCATTATCCAGAACGCGTTGGCATAAATATAAGTCCCCAAAAGAAGAAGGAATTTCCTGTCCAGAACCTTCTTCTTAAATACGAGATAATAACCAACAATGATAGGGACAACACTATATAAAACGAAATCAAGCCTGAAACCAGTATGGCTGAATAGATCCTCATCCGCCTCCGTGTCTATGTATGTACTAACCCTATCGTCAAAGTCAAATTGAGAGATCAAATGAGTCAACTCCTCTCCCAAAACAAGGCTTAGAATCACCGAGAATGCCCAAAAGACAAACATCAATCTGGGAGACCTGACGAAAAAGACGAATACCACACACACGACCGGAAGAATAGCGGAGGCGTGAAAGCCGATCGCTATTATTGAAAGAATCGCGCATAAGACCTTGCCCCATACTTTCCCTTCTATGAAAGATAGAGCCAAAAGGACAAAGCTACATGCCACTCCCTGTCTGATTCCATTGACACCATAAGAGAAAAAAGAGAATGCCGCCATGCAAACCAAGATCCCGATATCCAGATTATTTTTAAATAAACGGTGACATGCGAGCATCATAGGAATAATATACAGCACCTCGACAATCAACAAGAAACTATTCAAGTCCATCACCTTGGAGCACTGCATCATCAGCAGGTTGAACAGGGAGTCACCCGATATCTTATCCGGTGATACCGCCATCGGATACGCTCCATATACTCTAGCATAATTGACCGTATCTCCGAATGCCCCTGAAATAGGTCTCAATCCCACTACTAAAATAAACAGAAAGACATAGAAGAGAACCAGATAGTTCCCTTTCCGTTTATTCACAATATAATCAGCGCCTCTACCCCTCAAGAGAAGATAGTACACAATCGTGAAAGCCAAGACAATCAATATGTGTACTTTAGAGTATAAATATGGATCAAGGAATCTCATATACTATTTTCTTAGTCCAATGGCACTTAATAACCTTCTAACCAAGCGTTTCCCAAGAACAAGCAACGCAGGTTCCTTCGGCAGCCAGCTCTTCATGAACCAATGGATAGTTCTTGTGTTCTCTGTTTTCTTTAGCCGTCCAGTGGCATCATCGAAAGGATTGAAATAATCCGGAGGATAAAAATAAACGCCGGAGACCATCTCCACTCTACCATCTCCTTTAAGGCCCTTTCCCATAAGTATTTCTGTAACTAATGGAATCATTGAATAATTATTGACAATGCCGTCCATATTCCAGAAAGAAAGTGCCCCGAAACCATTTAAAACTTCTCGATAAAGGTCAAGTCCAGGAACCGCGCACATTCCCAAACCAGGATTAACCGCACAGTTACCTTTATTACTTAAAAACTCGAATCCCATGAATGAGCCAAGGGAAATTAAATCCTCCATCGGCTTTATAACCTCAACATCTGTATCGAAATATAACCCACCAAAGTGATACAATATCCAGAAGCGGGCGTAATCGCTGACGAACGCATACTTCTTCGCTTCGTAAGCATCTCTTGTATAAGGAATAATATTGACATCAAAGTTGTCCTCGTTCCATTCCTTGATCTCATAGTCCGGGAAAAACTTTCGCCAACTGGCTATACATCTTTCGGCCAATTCCGGAAGAGGATTCCGCCCAAACCAACAATAATGGATTACTTTTGGTATCATGTAACAAAAGAGGTAAGCTAAACAGATACTTATTTCAAGAGCACGTCAACCTTCTTAGCTTCAGAAATATTCCCATAGTCATGAGACTTGAGATAATTAACAATTCGCCGTCTCTTCTCCCCATCTAACACGAAATCGGCAATCCCCGCCGCGCACCGTGAATTATCCATGGGGACGATAACCCCGTCAACACCATCTTGAATTTGGCTGCCAGCGGTTGGGTAATCTGTCACAATCACAGGCTTGCACAGCATTTGAGCCTCTCTTACCGTGACTGAATTACCTTCGTAACGGGAAGGTTGCACATAATAATCACACGCTTTAATGTAAGGGTACGGATTAGGTTTCTTACCAAGGATGATGACATATTCTTCCATCTTCGCCACCGCGATCTTATCCCGAATCAGTTTCTCATCACCTCCGTAACCAATTAGATACCAACGTACATCCAATCCCGACTCTAATATCGACCTACAAATCTCCGGCACATTATCATAGTTCTTGGCGGTACAGAAACGCCCGACAGACAAGAGGTTTATCCTCCCCTCAACGCTTGGCATTTCCTTTTCGATAATATCCTGAGATAGACTCTCCGCGCGTTCTCTGACAAATAACGGTGACAGAATATTCCCGATCAAAACTATCTTGTCTTTGAGTGAAGGAAATATCCGTAAGAAAGCTTTCGTCACATCGTCCGAGATAGATACTATCGTGTCAAAAGAGGACCAAACAGGCAATTCTTGATCTGGATTAATATGGAGAGTAGAATAATCAGTATGAATCCAGGCGGCTTTCCTTTTAGCCCTGACTTTATCCCGGACGATATTATGCGGGGTCAGAAAACTAATGGCCAGGTCGTACGTCGTGTCAGGATTGATGGCAGGCAAATGGGGAGTCAAATAATCAGCGACGTATTGCACTCCAACAGCGGAATCTATTGACGGATGAGCCTTGATGTATCTCTTGGTTTTCCAACGAGCTTTCAGGCGTGCCGCCAGAATTCTCCAATAGCCTCCTTTCAGCACCTCCTTCATAGGCCGCTCAATCTGGGCATACTCAGGGATTTCCGGCAACAGGGTGACTTCCTTAGGGATGAACTCAATCAACTCTCCCCGGTGACTGTATACGAACAGGTCAACATCGTGGCGGCTGTAGTCCAAAGACTGTAACAGCCCGATGAGGCTCATCTCCGCCCCGCCGAGTTCCAGATAATGAATAGCTATAAAGATTCGTGGCTTAGCCATTTATTGGAAATAAATGAATCACTTCAACGCTTTATGTGGGATCCTAAATCACGGATCTTCCTCTTCATGATCGAGAAATAATTCTTTTTATAGTAAGAGATTAACGCTTTCCTGTGCTCCTTCACGAAATCAAAATTCAAGAACCACTCGGCGAATTCCTTATCCAGTTTATTTAATGACAGGTTCTCACGAATCCGTGCCTTGGTGAAATCGTAATAGTAATAAGATTCGTTTGACAACCCCCAATTCCACAAACGATTATTCATCACTCCTTTAAGATGTTCCGTCAGGGTTCCGGAGTAATCAAAACCGAACAATTTTGGGTCAGCTCCCTCGGCGGCTATGCCGACAATGGTCCTGAAGCATTTCTCACACTCGCAACAGTTGTGATCATTGAAGGAGCAAACTAGCAGAGGATACTCCCCTCCGGTTTGTTTTTGATATGAGACAATCAATCCCACCTTGTCTTGCCTGTTCAGCTCGAACCCATCATGAATGGTTCTGCCGTTCGTGGCGAAAGAGAATTCGCTGTCTGTCGTGACCAAAGAAGCGCAATACAAATCCGCTCTTCCTTTAAAATATGAGCTTGCGATCATGACATTGGATACTCCCAAAGCCACACACAACTGCATAGCTATAGCTATGAAAGACATCGAGTGAAGGAAACCAAACCAGTAGCCTGTATGCAATTTTTTCTCAAATCGAGAGTCTATCTCACCCAGGTTAAAAGCAGAGAACAAGTTCGACCTGACATGAAGGGCGGATATGCCCATCCTCTTCGCGAAAGAGAATGAGAACTCTTTTTCGGACGAGTCTATAGGATTGTCCTCGTCTTCTGAACTCATCCACCCTTCAATACAACAAACGAACGGGACTCTTTCCCGATTCCTTAGATACGATGTTTGGCAATCAATCCCTCCGCTGAATAATAAAACCGCTTCATCATTCTTTTGAATACTGTTTGCCACAATAACTGATGGGACAAGTATTCCTTTGAATTGATAATCAGAGTGTAGTTCCTGATAGGCTGATTTAATACGATTATAGGAATGATAGAACGTCTCGTCAATTTGGTCCACATATATGACAGCATCCGAAATCCAAGACAACCCACTCATCGAGGTGACAAACGGGATAGTCAACATTGAAACCGGGACATTCGAAATATCCAGCCCAAAATCAATAAAAATACGGTCTAAGTTAAAGAATCGCCTCAGTCCATCTGAATAGTGGAATGAATACTCCGCTACGGTTTCCTTAACAATTATCCGCTGAAGTTCTATCTTCTCCATAAACATAAACCGCTATTGCTCTTTTTTAAGCATTTTAGAAATTACTCTAACCATAGAATTCACATTACCCCAATAATCCACAAATAGATGTCTCAGTAATGGATAACGCCAACCGAACGCGTCGACGGCGATAATGTCTTTATAGACGTTGAATGTATGGAAGCCATAGGACAACTGTTTATTTGGGGAGGATAACCGGACAACTTCTTTGAAATGCCATTTATCATTGTGGAGGGACGCCTCTTGAATAGACACGGAATGTCCATAACTATGATTGGATTCCTGGGCGGGACGATACAACTTCCCCTTATACTCGAAAAAAATCCCCGCCATCCTCGCGATATTCTCTTCAAATCCAAAGGTATCGATTAACTCAAATGGGTTATCTCCCTTTCTCTCATAAATATTCAAAACTTTCCCATTGCCGCTATTATCATCCTTTAGAGTAGCGAAAATGAACTCCCGCCCCTCAAATTCTAATAATACAGCGTCTGTGGCCGGTTGATCGATCAACAGCGTTTTCGACACGCATCTATTGCTGACAGGATCATATTCATAGCTATATAACGCTCCTGAAGAACTATTCTCGGGATACAAGTGAATCACTCCGTTCTTGACATGATAAGCGGGAAAACTAAGATGGGTATCTAACTCCAATACGGTCTCTTTCTTGACTAATTCACACGTGCTCCTGTCAACGATAAGTTTTGAGATTTGCCCCTTTCTTTTACCATTATCCCATTCTTCCACTAAAACCGCTATCGAATTCTCATCATAGTCAAGAATGAAAGGATCCGCGAACCATGTGTCCTTCTCATTATGAACCAACCATTTAACCTCAAACGAACCATGGTTTAGGATAGAATTCATATCTTTCTGGACAAATCCAATATTATAATAACCGGATGCCAAATAACCAAATAAATCATTAATCCCCTTCATTACCCTCTCCTTGAACAATTACAAATCTGAATAAGTTATAGTCCAAATTGCTGCTTCCACTCTTCAATGCCCCTCTGATTTATCACAATATTAGTGTGGATAGAACTGTTGATCCGACTCTCCACTTCCATGATGTTATCTTTCTCGATGGAAGGCAATGAGATATCATTATTGATAGACCTTGCCCTTTCATCTATCACAATTATTAAAGATCTCCTGCGGTGCCTTAGAGCGAATATGCCCGCGTGAAGTCTTGTGCCCACATAGTCCACTTCGTTATCTATAAGGTGTTCCTTATAGGCGGATTTAGTGGATGGCAGAATCCTGATCCCTTCCAAATTGTTAAAATGGCTCAGGTACTCTTTATCCTTTACCCCTTGGGGCCAAA
Source organism: uncultured Bacteroidia bacterium (assembly GCA_902797035.1). Lineage (GTDB taxonomy): Bacteria > Bacteroidota > Bacteroidia > Bacteroidales > UBA932 > Cryptobacteroides. Next base: position 42,519 of record CADBRH010000011.1, read on the forward strand.
AAGAGACTATGTTATAATTCCTTTTTAGAATATCGATTAATAACTGATCCCGATAATCAATATATGATGATGGGGTTAATGTGAAAACCACTTCACTCGCTTTCTCTCTAGGAATGGTTTCACAGAATTGAGGCGTCAGTTTCCAGGTAGTGACACATCCGGTATTGATCGACTTTATCCCGATCGAATCCAGATAAGATCTCGTTCTACCGTCTCGTACGCTATGATAATAGGCCCCGTTTAATAATCGACGATACAGGTACTTGGTGTAAAAGGACTTTATTCCTTTCGCGCTTTCACAGTTGGCTCCGGCGCCGACTCCAACCAGAACGACTCCTTTTAACGGCCGGTAATTGAATAAGTTGATATTCCACTGGGGGAAATGAGTCAACAAGTTGGGAATGAGGAGGTTTGTGCCTCCCACAAATTTGTACTCACAATCGGAGAAATAGTGAAGATAGCTTGAATCCCTTATAACCTGATACCAATGGAAAGGAGACACATGTGTCGGGAGCGTCATCTCATATGACCTGTCGAGAATCGGGGATAGTTCCTCCCGGACGCACTCCATGATAATGTCGTCTCCTTTATTATCCGAGCCGACGGAAGTGTCAAGCAATAAAACCCTACTCATCGTCTTAACGCTTTTTTCACACGTGACTTTAATTGGTTTCTTTCAGCCGGTCCTATTCCCAAATAAAAGAAGAGTATTGTCCCGACCGCGGAAGAAACGGCGGTAGTCAAGACAATGCGCCATAACGTGACAGGAATGTCATTGACTACGAATAGGGTAATAATCAGACATAACACACTTATAAAGATGCTTTTAATGATAACCCACAGAATTTTTCTCAAAGATAATTCAGGAATGTAGCGGTCCATTAAAACTATTGAGATCACGGCCAGAAGGACGCAAGTCGCCAAATAGCAATAATATGCTGTCTGAACAGGAGCGGAATGCTTATACAAAAAATACAATACTATGGGATTAATTGTAAGAATAATGCCATTGCATATACTTATGGCCTTTACTTGGCCTGTAGCGTGAATCGAGATAATAGCGATGTATCTAATAATCTCAAACAAAAGACACAATAGAATAATCCTAGTGAAAAGAACCGTGTTCTCAGGCACAACCTCCTGCCACAAATCAATCAACTGCTCCATCTCAATGCCAGCGGGAATAGCGACAAGAGAAAAAAGGTAAACAGCCAGGATGAAGGCTATTAACGAGAATCTCTCGACGTCTTTAATATTCCCAGAGGCGTATGATTTCGTAATCGGAGGTCTGAACGCGGTTATTATCGCGTTAGAAAAGTTCGTCACCATATTGGCTACTGTGGTCGCCAACCCACTCGCGGCATTGGCGACAACTCCAAAGAAGCTATTCAGCAAGATGACTATACCTTGCCGGTTGAATACATCCCCGAAATTCCCGATAAGATTATACGCGGAAAAAGACATCATCTCTCCCATGACCTTCTTATCTGGCCTACGAAATACGTGACACTCTTCAAAATGACGTCTGCAGTAGGCGTTGTTAATCAATAAGACGCTGATACTCACCAGCATCAGAAGGATAGCATACGTCTTTAGGGTGTCATAACTCAAGAGCGGGAGCAAAAAGACTATCCCAAGTTTGGCCAACACATTGTAAATCTCGACATAGGCGTAAACCTCCATTTTCTCGTGAGCGATAACACAAGAGGTGAAAGGAACGGTGATTATCCCGAAGATAGTCGCGAATATCGAGGCCTGAAGAACCACCATCGCGGCGGATTCACGTCCTGGTGGAATAACGAGCTTATTCCGCAAGAACCACACACCGGCGGTTTCGGAAATCAGCAAAACCAGAATAGCGATGCATACATGAACCAGGAACGCGGCGTTAAAGGTCTGGTGAAGTCGCTCGAAATCTCGTCTTCCCAACTCGTATGATATAAAACGGGACGTGGCGCCACTCATGGTGGCGTTCAGAAATCCCAGCATTCCGACAATCCCACCGACCACGTTATAAACACCATAATCCTCAATCCCTAACGTGCTCAAAACAACCCTGGAAGTGTACAATCCCACGACCAGAGTCAGGAACATGCGAAGATATAGGACGACGGTATTTTTCGCTATGGTTTTTCCGCTTCCGTGATACTGCTCTTGCATTATCTCAATGTACGAGAATTATCAATTATCGAAATGGTCCGATGACCGCCGTCCTGATTAGAGACAGATTTCACCGAGTTATCCTTGAATAAGGTAGTACGAGTCAGGTATTGGCACCCGAAATCTCTCTTTTCGCTATCATTGGAAGAGAGAATCCAAGAGGCGAACTCGAAACCGGTGGACGATATCCGGTTATCATAGATTATTCCGGCCAGGTTATTATATGTCGCTGGACCGCAATCGGTAACATTGTCGTGGAAGGAGAAGGTAAGAACGCCCAACAGGATCTTACCTATGCTTTTGTTGCCGTTCCTGTCGAAAGTGTTGTGGCAAATCTCCAGATCTTTCCCGTAACTATCCTCGTAGTCAATGTGATAGTTGGTTCCTCCAACCTGAAACAGGGGGATGGTCTTATTCCCGCGATTCTTCGCCCGGTCATTCTTCTCGAACTTATTGTGTCGGATTATCGTGCGGTTGCAGCCACCGGAAACACCTCCTCGATGATTGTCATGAATGTGGCAATACTCAATCACGCAATCACTGTTAATCACATCGGAGATTGACATGTTATGCTTGACACCTCGGGAACCCACCCCGTCCTCGTGATAGAACTGAAATCGTACACCAGTCTCGTTATCCATAAGCTGGAACCGCTCAAGGTATGAGGACGGGATAATCCTTAAAGGACGTTCTGTGGAAATGTTCTTGTTGAACGTCAGCACATCGACATTCAAGTAGATGTTCGGAATCCTGGTGTAGCCTCTGTTATTGTTGACAGAGAAAACCTTCATCTCCCTCAACTTCCTCGGGACATCCATATTGTCAGGATACCAGCCCGAATAATCAATATAATCAGAGACCGTGCATTTCTGATCGTTTCTGGAATCATTGACAATCCGTCCGCCAACATCGACAAACCGGCCTGGATAAGCCTCCCCCACATATTTCACTCCAACTGAAGAATACGGGGCGTTATAGTCCTTGAAAAAATCTCCTGCCTGATGCATTATTATCCCGTCACCCATGAAACCGGAGAGGTCCAAATGATGAAGTCTGATGTTGTGACAATAGCCCGACACCACGATTCCATAGGTATGTTCCTGATTCCTTTCCTTCGGATCAGCATAATCCCTAAGAGCCCTGTCTCCAACCAGCATCCCGTTATGTATCTGGACATTGACACAACAGGATAACCAGAACATGTAACATCTTTGCTCGAAGGAGGCACCTTCAGCCTTGTAATACTTAGACTTCACCGAGCTATCGAGGATATTGTAGTATGAGCCTCCCCCGAGGTCGATGTCGAATTTCACCAGATCCTGAACGAGGACTTGCCCGCATTCAGGGCTGTTTTTCTCCCCGACGGTCCTCGGAGTGAAGCAATAGTCATTTTTCGGGAACCGGATCCCATCGTAGCCGTTTTGGGACGCCCACTGGATCGCTTTCGTGAAACCCACACCGTTACGGTACATCAGGTCGTACTGGCTGTCAGAGTAATGCCCGTCAGAACGTCTTTTCTGGTAGCCTGGAGTGATCCCGAACTTCTTGATATCCACAGTGTAAACCCTCCTAGGAGGGGTGCTGTCCCAAGGGAACAGCGGCTGGTCAGATACTCCCCAAAGGTCAACCAGGGTCTCGAAATAATCCCCCGAGACCTTGACATTCTTGATCCTGGTCTGCCTGGAGATGCCATAGACAGGCGTGACCCTTGTCTGGTCCATCACAATAGACCCGTTCCGGAGTTCTCCCTCCTCAAGGTCCAGCACGGAGCCGTATGGCATCACGAGCTTTTTGCCCCCAAGGTCAAAAGTGCCTTCGATAACATACCTGCGAAGTTTCGTGCCGATCATCTCCTGGGTCAGGACTTTTCCGTTTCCTCCCCGGAGATAGACTCTTTCCAGACCGGTGATGTCCTGTTTATGGGAATCACCCTCCCGGGCACTCCTTGTGGACACTTTGGCGGAGCCGCTCGCCCCGCCAACCGACATCAGATCAATCAAGGATATCTCTTTCGGAGTCTCATTGGCTTTAACGATTTCGTCTGGGCTGTCATTATGAACAGTGTCCGCCCCGGACAATCCTGTCAGGGACGAACACCGTGAGCACCCCAGCATTATCACCGGAGCTATTAGCATAACCAGGCGAATCCTTCTATTCATCAATCACTTCCGAAATCAAAGGTAATCAGTCTCTCTTCGCCTCACGGTCCACCGGATAAAGACCCTGAAGCTAACGAGATGGAGTGATTAATTAACTACCGTAGTAACTTGACTTGCCGTAGTAGCCGTAATGACCGTAGTGGCCGTAATGACCATAGTGGCCATAGTAACCGGCGGAAGACGTGGTGCCGTTCAGCACATAGCAAAGATTCTTGTACTCCCCTGTCTTGTAGAGGTTCTCAAGCTCGGGGATAAGCTCCTTGTCAAGCAAGCCGGCGCGAAGAACGAAAACCGTCCTGTCCACATGCTCGTTGATGACCTTGGTGTCCGTCACGATGTCCACGGGAGGGCAGTCGATGATCACGAAGTCATATTCTTTCTTAAGCGAAGCGATGATATCACCGAAACGTCGGTCCGCGATAAGCTCTGCGGGGTTAGGAGGCACTGTGCCTATAGGCAGCACATCCAGAGTGGGGTAATCCGGGGAATGATGGACCAGCTCCTTGATGTCCCCGACCTTGCCTGCCAGATAATCGCTCAAGCCCTTCTCGGGATTGTCGATGAACGAGGAGAGCGATCCGTGGCGCAGGTCACCGTCAACAACGAGAACTTTCTTCTCCTTGATGGCCAGACAGATCGCGAGATTCATGGAGAGGAAAGACTTACCGGAGCCGGGGTTGAACGATGTGATGGAGACCACATTCGCCTTCGGATCCTTCGTCATGAACTCGAGGTTTGTCCTCATGACCCGGAAAGCCTCATTGACCATATTCCTGCTCCCTGGCTTGACAACGACCGTGTTGTCGGCCACCTCGGTACGGACCACTTTTTTGAGAAATCCCTTCTTCTTCGAAGCCAACGGGATTTCCCCCAAAGAAGGCATCGAAAGGTTCTTGAGATCTTTGCGGGTGTGGATCTTGGTGTCGGAAGCCATGATAATGAAGAGCACAGCCAACGGGATAAGGAGACCGATGAGGAAGGCTATCAGCAATATCTTGTTTCTCTCCGGGGCGATAGGCCCGTAGGAGATGGGATGCTTGATCACACGTGTGTTGTAGGCCGTGAAAGCCTGCGATAGCTCATTTTCCTCCCTCTTCTGGAGAAGGAAGAGATACAGGCTTTGTTTGACACCCTGCTGTCTTTCAACTGTGAGGAGTTCTCTCGCCTGATTCGGATTGGCCGCGATCCTGGCCGAGTTCCTTCTTGACTGGCTTTGCAGGCTGCTGTACTGGGTGTTGAGATTCAAAATCTCATTCTCGACAGACTGTGCGATGGACTCCCGCATTGTCTGGAGAGCCTTGTCCATGTCCTTCACAAGGACATTGTTGACTCCGGAGTTGTCCACCAGGTTGTTTCTCTCGATCAATTGAGCGTTATAGTCATTGATCCTAGTGTCAATCGCGGAGTTCGAGATGCCGATATTCGCCGGTAGAGGCTGGTTGTTGCCGCCCTCGTTGGCGAGATAGTTCTTGACGTAGCGGGCCATGTACAGCTGGTTGTTGATGCTCTGCATCTGCTGGTTGATGACAGCGCTCTGCTGCATGTACATGTCGGCGGCCGCCCCGACATCTGGAATCATGTTAGCGGACTTGAACTCGGAGATGTCGGAATCGACTCCGGCCAGCTCGCCCTCAATCACCTTGAGCCTGTCGTTGATGAACTCGGAGGTGGCGTTGGCCAACATATTCTTGTCCTGCACCCATTTCACGTTATATACAGAGATCAGGGTGCTGAGAATGTCCTGCCCGCGCTGAGTGGAGACATCGTTTATCTCAAGATTGATCACGTCGGACATCTTGTCATCGAGCTCTACCTGGAGTTTGCTCACATAAGAAGAGACTGTCCCTTTCATGCTACTCCTAGTCACAACGATGTCGCGTTCATATCCATTTTTCGGATAATACTTGGTCTTGGAGACCACCACAAGCCCCACAGGAGTAGATAAAGTGTCTCCTATCGCCCCGGTGACAGTCTTGTCCTTGATCTTCTCGTTCCACTTGACGAAATCAGTCATCTTGACCTTGTCGTCCTTGGAGACCGAGACCGTGAAAGAGGCCGACAGATTGTCCTCGGCACCAGGCATCTCCACCGAAATCGGTAGACTGGTTCCGTAAAGGGTGTAAGCGTACCTGCGCCCGATGGTCTGGTAGTTCATGTAAAGCTTGAGCCTGTCCACGACCTCGCTCATGATGTCAGGCGACTTGAATGCCCTGACCTCGTTGAACACATTGGTCCTGGTAGTGAATAATCCCATGCTGCTGAACTCGTTGGAGTTGTCGTAAGAGCGCCCGCGGGTGTCGGACTTTATCTGGACCTCCGCGGAGGAATTATAAACTGGAACAGTAGTGATTATCAAATACATCCCGACCCCGAGACAGACCAGCAGCGAGAGGACGAACCAGTACCACCTCGAAAGGCAGCGCCTCAAGAAATCCTTGAGGTTGAATATCTCTTCCTGCTGTACAGTGGTGTTGGTGTTATTGGTCTCTGTGTTTTCCATAATTCTATTTCACTAAACTAAAGACAATCATAGTGACGGACGAGGCGAGCGACGCGAGGCTCATCCAGAACGAGGTGGAGCGGACGTTGTTGCCGTTGACCGTGGATTGACGCTTACGGACGTTATTAGGCTCGACATAGATCACATCGTTCTGCTGAAGGTAATACGCGGGAGAGGAATACAGGCTAGCGGCGGAGCAAAGGTCAATCTGGTAAGTACGCTCGTACCCACCCTCGTTCCGGAGGACTTTGATGTTATCCCTCTTCCCGAAGATCGTCAGGTCTCCGGCGGCCGCGATGGCGTCGGTGACGGTCACACCATCTTTGGTGATGGCGAAACGCCCGGGCTTGTTGACCTCACCGAGAATCTGATAAGTGAGATTCAGGAAATCGACGGTCACGACCACCTCGGAGGCCTGCTCGCGCTCGATCAGTTCCTCCTTGATCATACGGGCTATCTGCTCCCTGGTCTTTCCGGCCACGAGTATCCTCCCTAAAACGGGAAAATCGATGTAGCCATCCATCCCGACATTATAGCCTATCGTCGAGGTGGAGGAATCAATGACATCATCACTGCCTCCCATACGCTTCGATACCGTCGGAAGGTTGAATAAAGTCGTGAGCTTCGCTGTCGGGCAGTTGACGATGATCGAGATGGCGTCTCCGGGCTGGATGACTATCTCCTTTTTGGGAGCCACGGAGGGGACCACGCTGTCGGTGTCCTTGAAGTACGCGATCTTCCTTGGAGCCGAGCATGACACCAGCGAGACCAAGGCGATGGCGAAAAGTAAAGTTCTCTTCATTATTCTTTCGTGTTATTTGTTATTATTCAATCTGTTATTCGATTTTCTGGAGGCAGGACGGAGGGATGAAACGGGTCGCGAAAGCGGCGACTCCCTCGATGGTCACTATCAGTTTACGGTCATGTCGGATCCTCTTGATATGCCCCTCAAAACCTTTGAATATCCCCTCGGTCACCCTGACCCTGTCCCCGGTATGGTACTTGGGCAGGTCTTCCCCGAGATATTCAAGCCCGGATTCCCTCAAGCGGCAAAGCTCCCTGAACATGTCCATCTGGCGGTCCGGAACCACAAGCGGCCCGTTGGACACGCGGTCATGGTAGGGCGAGATCGTGCCGTTGAACTTGGCTCTCAGCTGTCTCAAGGTCTCGGGATCGGTCCTGACAAACATCAGCGAGCGGACAAGAGGCTCCTCAACAAAGCGGAATCCATCCGGAGAGGGTTTCTCGACAAGACGGGAGGGGTAGAAGCGCTCCAAATCCTCCTCATCCAACGCCTTGATGACGGCGTCCGCCCTTCCGAAGAACACCCTCAAAGGATACCAATATGTCTTCTTCTCTGCCATATCCCACTGACATTCAGTCAGTTCAACACTTTATATCCCCTTAGCTCCAAAGCAAGGGCGTCCCACGGTCGTCAGTTTGTCTGTCCACTGATCCCGAGCCGCTCCAATCCAAGAGCGGGATTCGCGACCGATTTAACTTACAAATGTAGCCATTTTTGTCCTAAACACCGCATTTTTATTATCAACATTGCTTAATTTATACCATATAATTACACGCGAGGCTCATTCTAGCCCCTTCACACCAACAGAGACCCAACCATTCGAAAGGTTAACAAGCGGAATAAAAAACCTGCGGGTTTTTCAAGGGAAATTATTAGATTCGCGGGACTTGATCAGACTATCAAATATTACCGATATAACCACGTGAAAAGAACAGCATAGTCATGTTCAAAATCCTGAAACGAGAGATGCTGACCCCGAACATCTGCAAGATGGTGGTGTCGGCTCCCAGGATCGCCAAATCCGCGCTTCCCGGGCAGTTCCTTATCGTCCTCGCTGGTGAGAAGGGCGAGCGTATTCCGTTAACAATCAGCGACTACGACCGCGAGGTCGGCACGGTGACGATCGTCACCCAGCTCATCGGAGCCTCCTCCGCGGCAATCATCGCGAAAGAGGAGGGAGAGTTCTTCCGCGACGTCGTCGGCCCTCTTGGCAATCCCTCCGCTTTCGTGAACATGAGCGACGAGGAGCTCAAGGGGCAGCGCTACATGTTCATAGCCGGCGGCCTAGGCACCGCTCCGGTCTATCCGCAGGCCAAGTGGCTGCATGACCGCGGGGTGGCCGTGGACGTCATCATCGGCGCCCGCACCAAGGACCTGCTGATCTACACCGAGGAGCTCGGCTCGGCCTGCGACAACCTCTACCTCTGCACCGATGACGGCAGCGTAGGCTTCCATGGGGTCGGCACCGCCTGCCTTGAGGACCTCGTCTCGAAGGGAAAGGAATATACCCAGGCCGTGGCCATAGGACCGATGATCATGATGAAGTTCGCCACTCTCACATGCAAGAAGCTCTCGATACCTATTGATGTGAGTCTGAATATGTTGATGGTTGACGGAACCGGCATGTGCGGGGCCTGCAGGGTCACCGTGGCCGGAAAGACAAAGTTCGCCTGTGTGGACGGGCCGGAGTTCAACGGCTACGATGTGGACTTCGACGAGGCGATGCGCCGTCTGGGACAGTATAAGGCCGAGGAGGCTGAGGAAAAAGCTAAATACGTGAAGTGATATGGCAGAGAGGATTCCAAGAGTACCGGTCAGGGAGCAGGATCCCAAGGTACGCGCCCATAATTTCGAGGAGGTATGCTACGGATACAACCTCGAGGAAGCGACAACAGAGGCGTCAAGGTGCCTCCACTGCAAGAACCCGCGTTGCGTGACGGCTTGCCCCGTCGCTGTCAAGATCCCGGAGTTCATCGCCAAGGTCAAGGAGGGCGACATCGCCGGCGCCGCCGCCATAATAGCCGAGGATTCCTCGTTGCCGGCTGTCTGCGGCCGCGTGTGCCCGCAGGAGAGCCAGTGCGAAGGTAGTTGCGTGCTGGGCGTCAGGGGCGAGAGCGTGGCCATCGGCAAGCTCGAGCGCTTCGTCGCCGACTATACCGCCGCTGAAACTCCAAAGGGGGAAAAGACATTACCCCCTGAGGGACGTGCCACCCGCGGCACGGAAGCGGGGGGACCTCTGGCGGAGCCAGTGGTGGGGTCGGCGGAGCCGACTCCCGAAGGGGGTAATGTCTTTCCCCCGAAGAAGGTCGCTATCATCGGCTCCGGACCCGCTGGTTTGGCCTGCGCGTCAGACCTCGCGAAGTGGGGCTACGACGTCACAATCTTCGAGGCTCTACACAAGGCAGGAGGCGTCCTGGAGTATGGGATACCTGAGTTCAGGCTCCCGAAAGAGGCTGTACTGAAGCGTGAGATAGACGCTGTTAAAGCATTAGGAGTCAAGATTGAGACCGACGTCATTATCGGCAGGACAGTCAGCATCGACAGCCTAATCGACAACGAGGGCTTCGAGGCCGTGTTTGTCGGCACAGGAGCCGGTCTTCCCAAGTTCATGGGCATCCCCGGTGAGAACCTCAACGGTGTGTTCTCCGCCAACGAGTTCCTGACACGCAACAACCTCATGAAGGCTTTCCGAGAGGACTACCTCACCCCGATCCACGCCGGCAAGAAATGCTGCGTCGTCGGAGGAGGAAACGTCGCCATGGACGCCGCCAGGACAGCCCTCAGGCTCGGCGCCGAGACATCTATCGTCTATCGCCGCACCGAGGTCGAACTTCCCGCCAGAAAGGAGGAGGTCCATCACGCCAAGGAGGAAGGCATCGACTTCCAGATGCTGACCAATCCCGTGGAGATCATCGGCGACGAGAACGGCTGGGTGAAGGCCCTTAAATGCATCAGGATGGAGCTCGGTGAGCCCGACGAGAGCGGCCGCCGCTCCCCTGTCCCGATTCCCGGCTCGGAGTTCGAGATTCCTACCGAGACCGTCATCATGGCCCTCGGAACCGCCCCTAACCCTCTGATTGTCAACACGACCAACGGCCTTCAGGCCACCCGAAGGGGCGGACTCGTGGCCGACGAGGAGGGACGCACCACACGTGAGGGGATATTCGCCGGAGGAGACGCCGTTACGGGCGCCGCCACCGTGATTCTCGCCATGGGCGCAGGAAGGAAGGCCGCCAAGGCGATCGACGAGTACCTAAAGTCCAAGTGATATGCTGATGCTGACCCTGGCGGCCGTCGGACCAGCCCTGATCCTTTTGTGGTACGTCTACAACAAGGACACCGAGCCGGAACCGACAAGGCTGGTATTCAAAGCCTTCTGCTTCGGAGGCATCTCCGCGCTGCTCTCCACCGTGATCTCGGGGCCCCTGCTCAACATGGGGTTCTACACCACCGAGCCCACAAACTGGGTCGAGGCGGTGAAAATCGCCTTCTTCGGCGCCGCTATCCCGGAAGAGACGGCCAAGCTGCTGATGCTCTGGCTGTTGCTGCGGAACTGCAGGGAGTTCGACGAGCGCTACGACGGCATTGTCTACGCCACCGCCGTGGGCCTTGGTTTCGCCGCTTTCGAGAATATCATCTATGTGATAAGCGCGGGGGCCGGCTGGGCCGGCGTGGCCTTCACAAGGGCCCTGTTCGCCATCCCCGGGCACTTCGCCTTCGCGGTCACCATGGGTTATTACTATTCTCGCCACGCCTTCAAGGGCAAGGACAGCCAGGGTGCCGGCCTCAAGATGTGGCTCTACCCCGTATTCCTTCACGGAGTCTATGACAGCCTCTGCTTCTTCAGCGAGCTGAGCGAGGCGCTGTCGCTGCTTATCACATTGATATTGATCGGCTTCTGCTTCTGGCTCTTCAAGCGGACCAGGGCCCGGATCCTTCAGGAAGCCGCCAGCAACGAGTACATCGGCGCATCGATGGACATCCGTAACCACGGCTACAACGTCCACCACGACTGGACCGACCACCCTGAAGACCAGTAGATTCTTCAGGCTGAAGAATCTACTGATCTTCTTATTCATTTCATTCATTGGGGGGCGTTCCCCCCACCCCCCCTGAACTCGGACTTTGTCCTCGGAAACAACAAAAGGCACCAGTTGACGTGGACAGCTTCGGCGGGGCCGATACGGCCGACCATTTACCCGGATAGGGCGCATAAGAAGACGTCAGGCGCGTCGGCGGGGCCGATACGGCCGACCATTTACCCGGAAAGGGCGCGAAGCGTCGGGAGGCCGTATCGGCCCCGCCGACGCCATACAACGCCATACAACGCCATACAATCAATAGACGTGCACCGAGGTGGCACGGGCGGAAGGGAGGTAGTTGATGCCCCACCAGCAAATCTGCAAGCAGACGAAGGCCAGCAGAAGGATCCACATGGATGTCTCCCATTCCTTCGGCCGCGCGATCCTGAAATGGATGTACAGAAGGTACGCCAGCCAGGTGATCGCCGCCCAAGTCTCCTTCGGGTCCCATGCCCAGTAAGTCCCCCAGGCCTCCTGGGCCCAGAGCGCACCGAAGAGCATCCCGAAAGTCAGGAAAGCCAAACCGGTCACCACGAGATTGTCGGCCGTCGCCATGTCAGCGACGGTAGTCTTCTCTTTCTTGAATATCAAAACATAAAGAGCCATCAGCGTCGCCGCCCCAAGCATTCCGTAGGAGAACATATAAACGATCACGTGAGGGGCGAACCAGGGGCTCTGGAGCGCCGGCATCAAGGTCTTGGAGTGGATCTCAGGCTTGAGGAGATTTACGACTATAAAGACCAGCGACATGACCGCGCTGAAAGAGAGCATCCACTTGTACTTCCAGCGGCTATAGACGATCATTCCCGCCACGGCGAGGAAGAATGAATACCAAAGCCTCGTCTCCCCCATCGTCCTCAGCGGCGGGCGCTCCAGCGAGACCCACATCGCCACGATGAAAGAGAGGAAAACCACGATTCCAAGACCATAGACCGTCACGGCGGCCGTCCGTTTCTTCCCGGTCCACGCGAGGACGGCTCCGGCAGCCCAGAGGATCACCGCTACGGCGGCGAACCAGATGAAAGCATCCCAACTCATCTCGCATCCTCCCTCTTCAAGCCGGTGAACATCATCAGGAAAGCCCCGGCGATCATCATGAATATACCCCCGAAAACCAACGGCAGCCACGGATCCTTGACAAGCTGCAGGATGCTCATTTCACCCTCCACCCCGGCCGCCTCGTCGTAGCCGTACTGGTACATCTTCCAGCCGTCAATCTTCAAGGGCTTGTTGACCTCGATCACCGCCGCGGTCCCCTTCCCTGACTTGCCCGCCACCACCACATCGGAGGCGAACCGCTTGGGCATCCCGTTGGGATAGACCTCCATCGTGAAGTCGTCCAGACGGACCGAAAGCCCTGTGTCATAAGTGGTTCCGTCTTCACTGACGGCCACTGAGACAGTCTCGCCCTCATGAAGCGTCATCTCCAGAGTCCTCTTGTCGGCGCTCCCGAGAGTGGCGCAGACAAGGACCACGAACAGCCCGAGGTGGTTAAGGACAGCCGAGACCTCTCTCCATGAGCGACCAACGCGAGTGATATGGTTGATAGCCACAAGACCCACCACCGTGGTGAGCCAGATATAGCAGAGGACGAAGGGCCAGAAGGAGATCATATTCCCGAGCCATCCTCTCCCGGGGACTTGGGCGGTCAGCCCCATGACGAGCGTGAAGACGAGGCACCACGCTATCGATGGGACGGCCGCGGCCGGGGAGCCGAGCCAGGCGAAGAAGGATGACTTCCGCCTCATAAGGAAGGCGCCGGCAAGGAATACAAGGAACAGCGAGAGAATGATGACGTTGGCGGGAAAAGCCAGCGATCCCCACCTAGCGGGCCCCTTGACAATCTGCGGGAGGAGGCCGGTGAGAGCCAGCCCGCCACCGAACAAAAAGCCTGTCAAGAGGTTAAACGGTTTTGAAAAAAGAGCCATTAACGTCCGTTTTACATACAAATATAAAAAAAACACGTATATTTGGGGTGTATGCCACGCAAACTAGCCATACTTCCCATCCTCCTTTCGATGCTGATGGTGCTCTTCACCACTATGGAGCCGCACCACCACCATCAGGCCATGATCTGCTTCGGCAAGGAGGTATGCGAGATGGACGGGAGCACCCGAGACTCCCACGAGGCCAACCACGACGAGGAGGAGAGCCACTGCGTCTCGACCGAGAAATACTGCCCGCTCAACTTCCATAAGCTGGACATCACGCCCCTGAGCGTCCCCGCCGCCCCGCTCCCCTCTCCCGCCGTCATGACGGTATCCTTCAGGGCCGTGGCGTCATATTCAGAGATCATCCGTCACATCCCTCCGTTGCTATCCTGGAGGCTCAACCGCTGATTACAACCGTGTCCTCAGTTATCCCACCCTTCGTCAGGGCGGGCGTTATCACGTGTTAAAAGTAATCAAGCGATTGAAGACAAATGAATAGAAGAATAATCCTTTTGATGGCGGCGCTCGCCATCCTCGGAGGCTGCCACACACATCACGATCACAATCACGATCACAATCACGACCACGAGCTTGAAGAAGAGGCCGAGCATGGGCGCGGCCACGCCGACGGGGTCGTCGAGATCAGCCCCGAGAGGCAGGAAACACTTGGAATAGAGATTGATACGGTCAGGAGCGGAGAGTTCCACGAGGTCATCCGCACAAGCGGCAGGATCCTTTCGGCGACCGGCGACGAGATGACGGTCGTCGCCACCAGTGACGGCACGGTGATCCTTCCCGGCCTGAGCGAGGGGTCCGCTGTGGCCAAAGGCGGCCGGATAGCCACCATCTCCTCGAGGAACCTCGCCTCCGGGGACAAACTCGCCAAAGCCAAGGTCGCCTACGAGACCGCCAAGAAGGAATATGAGCGCGACAAGACGCTCTTTGAGGACAACATCGTGAGCGAGAGCCATCTCGACAAAAGCAAGATGGAATACGAGTACGCAAAGGCTGAGTACGACGCCCTCGTCGCGGGGGGAGTCACGCGCGGCGGTGTAGGGGTCACTTCCCCCATCTCTGGTTTCGTGAAAAGCGTCCACGTCAGCTCGGGCGACTACGTCCAGACCGGGACCCCCATCGCCACGGTCAGCCAGAACCGCAGGCTGCGCCTCAAAGCGGACGTGCCTGAGAGGCATTTCGGCAGGATTGCCGAGATCCGCGACGCGGTCTTCTCGACAGCCTATGACGGCGCGAACTACCGTCTGGGAGACCTGGGCGGCAGGCTTGTGAGTTATGGCAGGGCCTCCGACGGGGACTATTTCATCCCTGTCACCTTCGAGTTCGACAACAAGGGCGACTTAATCCCCGGCTCCTTCGTGGAAGTGTACCTCAAAACCTCGAGAGCGTCGACCGGGGTATTCGTGCCCCTTGAGGCCATAACGGAAAGCCAGGGGGTCCGCTACGCTTTCGTCAGGAATCCCGAGGACGATGACGCCTTCATCCGCAGGGAGGTGGTCCTCGGGGAGTCCGACGGCAAGGATGTCCTGGTCACTAAAGGCTTGAAAGAAGGCGAGTTGATCGTCGTCAAGGGCACCGTCCACGTCAAGCTGGCGGGCGTTTCCTCAGTTCCCGCGAATCACACGCATAATCATTAGGCCATGGGACAGATCAGCCATGAGAACGGTCTCCTCAACGGGATCATCCGCTTCTCTCTGAACAACCGGACGGCGATCCTCGTTATCGCGGCCCTTTGCCTTGTGGCGGGAATATTTTCAACTCTAAGGACCGAGGTGGACGTGTTCCCGGACCTCAACGCCCCGACCGTGGTGGTGATGACGGAGGCCCCGGGAATGGCTCCAGAGGAGGTCGAGCGACTTGTCACCTTCCCCATCGAGACGGCGGTCAACGGCGCCACGGACGTGCGCCGGGTGCGTTCCTCCTCGACCACTGGATTCTCCATCGTCAACATCGAGTTCGAGTGGGGCACTGACATTTACAAGGCCCGCCAGATCGTCAGCGAGAAGATCGCCATGGTCGGCGAGAGCCTTCCGGACAACGTCGGCAATCCCACGCTAGGGCCGCAGGCATCCATCCTCGGCGAGTTGATGATCATCGGCCTCACAGCCGACACAACCTCGATGGAGGACCTCCGCACCCTGGCCGACTGGTCGATCCGCCCGAGGCTCCTTTCCACCGGCGGAGTGGCCCAAGTGGCCGTCATCGGTGGCGACATCAAGGAATATCAGATCCTTCTCGACCCGGGCCGGACGCGTCACTACGGGGTCTCCCTAGACGAGGTCATCTACGCCGTCAAGGGGATGAACCAGAACGCCGCCGCCGGCACTCTCTATGAATACGGCAACGAGTACATAGTCCGGGGCGTGCTCTCCACCAGCGACGTGGAGCTCCTCCGGAAGGCCGTCGTGAAGGTCTCCGATAGCGGCCTTCCGGTCACCCTGGAGGCCATCGCCGACGTCAGGACAGGCCCCAAGACCCCGATCCTCGGGGTGGCCTCCAACGACGGCAAGCCGGCTGTCATCCTGACAGTCACCAAGCAGCCCGCCACCAACACCCTTGACCTCACCGCCCTGCTCGACGCGGCCCTGGAGGACATCTCCTCCACCCTTCCCGCCGACGTCAAGGTCAACTCGGGCATATTCCGCCAGTCCCGCTTCATCGAGGGATCGATCAGCAACGTCCGCAAGTCCCTCTTGGAGGGAGGAATCTTCGTGGTCCTGGTGCTTTTCATATTCCTGATGAACTGGAGGACCACGGTGATCTCCCTAGTCTCAATCCCGATGTCGATTGTGATAACACTTCTGGTGACACGGTGGATGGGCTTGACTATCAACACTATGAGCCTCGGAGGAATCGCCATCGCCATAGGCTCGCTGGTGGACGACTCGATCGTGGACGTGGAGAATGTGTTCAAGCGATTGCGACAACCACGGAACGGCCGGAGCGTCCTTCAAGTCGTCTATGAGGCTTCCAAGGAGGTCAGGATGCCGATGCTGAACTCGACCCTGATCATCATCGCGAGCTTCCTTCCGCTCTTCTTCCTTTCCGGGATGGAGGGCAGGATGCTGAAGCCCCTCGGGATCACCTTCATCATCTCCCTGATGACCTCCACCCTGGTCGCGCTGACACTTACCCCTGTCCTCAGCTCCTACCTTCTGGGCTCCGAGGGAAGGGCCACCGACACCCGCGAGGCCCCCGTCGCCAGATGGCTTAAGGGATTATATTCAAAGGCCCTCGATTGGACCCTTGACCACAAGAGGATCGTCCTCGGGACGGTCGCTGCCCTGCTTGTCTGCGCTGTAGTGATGTTCTTCTCTCTCGGCAGGAGCTTCCTTCCCGCCTTCAACGAGGGCTCCTTCACCATCGCCATGAGCTCTGTCCCGGGAATATCCCTTGAGGAGTCCGACAGGCTTGGCCTGATGGCCGAGCGTATGCTGATGGAAATCCCTGAGATCCAGACAGTCGGGCGCAAGACTGGTAGGGCTGAGCTGGACGAGCACGCCTTCGGGGTGAACTGCTCAGAGTTCGAGTGCCCGTTCATCCTCGGGAAGAGGAGCAAGAAGGCCCTGACCGAGGAGGTCCGCCAGAAACTCTCGGCCCTCCCGGGTGTGAACGTCGAGATCGGAGGGCCTATCTCCCACAGGATCGACGCGATGCTCTCGGGCACCCAATCCAACATTGCCATCAAGGTCTTCGGCACCGACCTCAACAAGATGTACTCCATCGGTCAGCAGATCAAGAGTGCCATCTCCGAGGTGGAGGGAATAGCCGATATCAATGTCGAGCAGCAGGTGGAAAGGCCTCAGATAGACATAGTTCCGAGGCGTGAGATGCTGGCCCGTTATGGGATTTCCCTGCCGGAGTTCGCCGAGATGGTGAAGGTCGGTCTTGAGGGTGAGGTCGTCTCGACAGTCTATGAGGGCAACCGCACCTTCGACTTGACTCTCAAGCTCAAAGACGACGCGCGCTCCTCCATGGAGAGGATAGCTGACATCACTCTGGACTCCCCTTCCGGGGCCAAGGTCCCGCTGGACCACATCGCGGAGATCGTCTCCTCGTCTGGCCCGAACACCATCAACCGTGAGAACGTGGGCCGAAAACTTGTCGTGTCCTGCAACGCCACCGGAGGCGAGCTTGCCAAGGCTGTGGCGGCCATCAAGGAGGAGATCGCCGAGCACATAGAGCTCCCTGAGGGCTACAGGATCGAGTACGGCGGCCAGTTCGAGAGCGAGGAGAGGGCATCGAGGACCATCGCGCTTGTCAGCGTGTTCAGCATATTCATAATCTTCATGTTGCTCCTCGGGGAGTTCAAGCGCGCCGGGCAGTCGCTCATCGTGCTGCTGAACCTGCCTATGGCCCTGATCGGAGGCGTGGTCACCATCTACTTCACCGGAGGGGTGATGAGCATCCCGGCGATCATCGGTTTCATTTCCCTGTTCGGCATCGCGACGAGGAACGGAATGCTGCTGATCGACAGGTACAACGTCCTCGCCGCCGAGGGGCTGTCCCCGAGGGAGACAGTGCTCGCCGGCTCGCTTGACCGTCTCAATCCCATCCTGATGACGGCCGTGACCTCGGCCCTGGCGCTGCTTCCCCTCGCCATCGGAGGCGACCTTCCCGGCAACGAGATCCAGTCCCCGATGGCTAAGGTCATCCTTGGAGGACTGCTTTCCTCAACCCTCCTCAACGGGTTCATCATCCCCATAATGTATCTTATCTCGAATAAAGGAAAATGAAACGTATATTATTATTGATAAGCGCTTTGCTTGTCTCTATTTGCTGCGGAGCTCAAGGTTGGTTGGAGGGGGTTCTGAGAGAGGTTGAGAGCAACAACCCGGAACTTAAGGCGATGGCTGCGGAGGTGGAGGCGGAGAGGATCGCCAACCGTGGCGAGGCCCTGCTCCAGAACCCTGAGGTCGAGTTCGGCCAGCTATGGGGAGCCGAGGGGATCGGGAACCGCCACGATGTCCGTGTCTCCCAGCCTTTCGATGTGGCGACCATCTCCGGCCTCAGGGCGGGCAAGGCGGCTACCCTCGACGAGATCTCCTACCTCAAGTACAGGGCCGGGAGGATCGAGGTTCTTCTCGACACATGGCTGACCTGCATCGACCTCGTCCATTGCAACGCCCTTCTCTCAGAGTTGAGTACCCATCTCTCGCAGGCCGGGACGCTCGTGGAGGCCTGTCAGAAAAAGCTGGCGGCCGGGAGCGCCACTGTCCTTGACCTCAACAAGGCGAAGATCCATCTCGCCGCTGTCCAAGGGGAGGTCAATAGTCTGGAAACGCTCAGGAACGAGCTTCTGGCCACCCTGAAGTCCCTGAACGGGGGGATAGATATTCCTTTCGAGCACACTGTCTATGACATCGGGACGACCCAGCCGGAGAGCTTTGAGGAGTGGTACGAGAACGCGGCGGCGAATAACCCTTTGATGGAATACGCGAGGGCCCAGGTCAGCCTTGAGGAGAGGCAACTGGCCATCGACAAGGCTTCCCGCCTGCCGGAGTTCTCCCTTGGCTACATGAGCGAGATCAGGACGGTCGAGAAATTCCGTGGAGTCACGGTCGGGGTCAGCGTCCCACTGTGGAGCGCCGCCAACAAGGTGAGGCGTTCAAAGGCGGGCCTGGCCGCTGCGGAATCCCGTAAAGAAGCCTCTGAGAAGAGGTTCCGTCTTGAGCTGGAGAAGGAATATGCCCGGGCGCTGGCCCTGAGGGCCAATGCGGAGATGACGCGGTCCTCCCTCGCGGAGACCGACAACAGGGACTTCCTGCTCACGGCGCTGACCAAGGGCGAGATCTCGATGGTCGATTATCTTGTCGAGACCGACCTCTATTACGAGACCCTTGAGCGGACATTGGAGACGGAGCGCGACTACCGCAAGGCGGTGGCCACGCTCCAGAGTGTCTGTCTTTGATTCAAGGCCGCTTATAGGGTGATCTGATTACCTGTGTACAGCTCGTAATACTTGCCCTTCATGGCGAGGAGCTCGTCGTGCCGGCCGCGCTCGATGATCCGGCCCTGGTCGAGAACCATGATGTAGTTGGCGTTCTGGACGGTTGATAGACGGTGCGCTATCACGAATGTGGTGCGTCCTTTCATCAGGGAGTCCATGCCTTTCTGTATGAGCTTCTCTGTGCGGGTGTCGATAGATGAGGTCGCCTCGTCGAGAATCAGAACCGGCGGGTCGGCGACAGCGGCCCTGGCGATGGCCAGAAGCTGCCTCTCCCCTTGCGAGAGATTGCCTCCGTCGGCCGCCAGGATAGTGTCATATCCTTGCGGGAGACGGCGTATGAACGAGTCGGCGTAAACAAGCCTGGCGGCGGCGCGGCACTCCTCGTCGGTGGCGTCAAGGCGGCCGTACCTGATATTGTCGAGAACCGAGGCCGAGAACAGCCGCGTCTCCTGAAGCACTATACCGAGGCTTCGGCGAAGGGAGTCCTTCTCGATATTCCTGATGTCAAAGCCGTCGTAGGTGACAGTGCCTTCCTGAATCTCGTAGAAACGGTTGATGAGGTTCGTGATGGTCGTCTTACCTGCTCCTGTGCCGCCGACAAAGGCGATCTTCTGGCCCGGGTACGCGGTCAATGTGATGTCGAACAGCACCTGCTTTCCCGGCACATAACTGAAATCCACGTCCTTTAAACTTACCAATCCTTTTAGCGGCACTAATGTTGCGCCAGATGGGGCCAGCCAGGCCCAGGTGCCGGTGCGGGTGGGACTAACTGCCAGTGAACCATCCGGAGAAACAGTTGTGTTAACAAGCGTAACATTTCCGTTATCAACCTCTTGAGGCTCATCCAGAAGTCCGTAGACCCTATCAGTGCCGGCCGAAGCCATCGCGATTGAGTTGATCTCGTTGGATATGCTTGATATCGGCCTGGTGAAATTCTTCTGCAACGACAGGAAGGCCACGAGAGTACCCAAAGTCAGCGTCGCGCCGCCTATTCCGGACAGGTACCACACGGACGCGCCAGCCAAGGCGATCAGCGCGCCGACGACGGCCGTGAGGACATATCCCAAATTGCCGATATTGCTGTTGATCGGCATGACAAGGCTGCCTACCTTGTTGGCGTTGTAAGCGCTCGAGCGAAGCGTCTCGTTTAGGACCTTGAAATCCTCCACCGCCTTGCTCTCATGGCAATACACCTTTACCACCCTCTGCCCCGAGACCATCTCCTCGATATAGCCGTTGACAGCGCCCAACGCCTTCTGGCGCTCCACGAAATGCCCCCTCGAGATCTTCCCGAGGCCCGTGGTCACACGGACCGTCAGGGCAGCCATACAGATCGACACCAGAGTCAGCGGCATCGACAGCACCACCATCGACACGAAGGTAGATATCAGGGTGATAAGGGACTGGAACAAGCTCGGCACGGTGTTCCCGATCACCTGGCGAAGGGTGTCCACGTCATTGGTGTAGACTGACATGATGTCGCCGTGAGCGTGGGAGTCGAAATACGCCAGCGGCAGGTCCTCCATATGCTTGAACAGGCTCTGTCGCAACTTAAGCATGGTTCCCTGCCCCACGAATATCATGATCAGGTTGTAGGAATATGAGGCCGCCACACCAAGGAGAAGCGCCGCCGCCAGCTTGACAAGGGCAATGGCCAGCGGGGAATAATCAGGAGCCGCCTGGGACAGCATCGGGGTGATGTAGTCATCGATCAGAGTCCTCGTGAAAAGGGAGGACGCCAGGGTCGCGAGCGACGAGACCACGATGCAGCCCAGCACGATGACGAAACGCCACTTGTAGTGCTTGAATATGAAGCTGAAAAGCCTCCAGACGGTCGAGCCCTTGCCGAGGCTCTTCCTCAGCTCCTCGCGCGACATATGGGGCTGCCTCATGCCTCCCCCTCTCATCTTGCCTCCCGGATTCATCTTATTGCCCGCGCTCATGCCGCCACCTCCTTCTTGTCAAAATCAGCCTCCGCTCCGGAGGTTTGCATGTCGTATATATCCTTATATATCCCGCAGGTCCTCAATAGGTTCTCGTGGGTGTCGAAAGCGACCACCCGGCCGTCCTCCATCACGATTATCCTGTCGGCGTCCCGGATGCTCAGGATCCTCTGGGATATTATCACCTTCGTGAGGCCCTCGACCCGGCCTGAGATAGCGCTCCTGATGTGGGCGTCGGTCGCCGTGTCAACAGCCGAGGTCGAGTCGTCCAGAATCAGGACCTTGGGGCGCTTCAGAAGGGCCCTCGCGATGCAAAGCCTTTGCCTCTGGCCACCGGACACGTTGGTCCCGCCCTGCTCGATGTATGTGTTGTAGCCGTCTGGCATCCGCTCTATGAACTCGTCGGCGCAGGCTTGGCGGCACGCCTCCCTGCACTCCTCCTCGGTGGCGTCCTCTTTCCCCCAACGGAGGTTCTCGAGAATCGTCCCGGAGAACAGGGTGTTCTTCTGCAGCACGACCGCTACCTGGTTCCTCAAGGCCTCCATGGCGTAGGACCGCACATCCACGCCTCCCACCTTTACTGAGCCCTTGGAGACATCGTATAGGCGAGAGATCAGGAAAACAAGACTGGACTTTCCGCTTCCAGTCCCTCCTATCACACCGATAGTTTCTCCGGCATTAATATGTAAATCAATATCTTCCAGCGCATAGTCTCCACCTTTGGTATAAGCGAATGAGACATCCTCGAAATCGATGCTTCCGTCCTTTACCTCAAGGATGGGATTGGCCGGGTCGTACATATCCGGCTCCTCGTTGATCACATCGGCCACCCTCTTCCCGCTGGCGGCGCTCTGGGTGAGCTGGACGAAGATCATGGAGAGCATCATGAGGGATGACATAAGGGTCATGACATACGCGAAGAGTGACGTTAGCTGACCGGTTGTAAGTGTGCCTCCCACAATAAAATGAGCGCCAAACCAAGAGAGGGAGATGATGCAGCCGTAGACCACGATGTTCATGATCGGATGGTTTAAGGCCATCAGACTCTCGGCCTTCACATTCAGGTTGTAAAGAGCAAGGGCGGCCTTGTCGAACTTGCCGATCTCATGGTCCTCTCTCACGAAGGCCTTGACAACCCTTATTCCCGAGACATTCTCCTGGATCACCCCGTTAAGGTCGTCGTAGCGCTCGAATATCTTCACGAACAATTTGGCGGCCCTCCTGATAAGGAAAAACAGGCACGAGCTCAACACCACCATCGCCACAAGAAACACCACGCTCAGGCGGCTGTTGATGAAGAAGCACATGAAGAGGCTTGAGACCATGTTCAGAGGAGCCCGGAAACTCGTCCTCAGAAGCATCTGGAACGCTCCCTGGATGTTGCTGACGTCAGTCGTCATCCTGGTGACCAGACCGGCGGTCGAGTACTTGTCTATGTCCGAGAAAGAGAAACGCTGGATGTTGGTGTACATGGCCTCCCTGAGATTCGCCGCCAGACCGGTTGACGAATACGCCGCGAAGCGCGCGGCCAATATCCCGAAACCGGCGCTGAAGAACGCCATCACGAGCATCAGGGCGCCGTATTTATACACCTCGGGCATATTCCCGGCGCTTATCCCTTTGTCTATCAGAGATGCCGTGACATACGGGATAAGCACACCCATAATCACCTCGGCCGTCGTCCAGACCGGGGTCAGCAGAGCGGCGGTCTTGTACCGCCCCACCTTGCCGAGGATAGTCTTGATCATTTTAAGTCCGCTTTCGTAACATCACAAATATAAGCATTAATACAGGATAAATCATTATATTTGAGAAGCCAAGTTCAGCGAGAACCATGATGACCAAAACCTGCTTTACAATGAACGATACTTCCAATAATCCTAAATACCACGACTTTGCTGAAGGCA
This sequence comes from uncultured Bacteroidia bacterium, assembly GCA_902797035.1. Classification (GTDB taxonomy): domain Bacteria; phylum Bacteroidota; class Bacteroidia; order Bacteroidales; family UBA932; genus Cryptobacteroides. The sequence goes on from CADBRH010000011.1 coordinate 65,971, forward strand.
TATTCATCTCACATATTCGCCCAGATGAAGTAATACAGTCAAATGCTTCTCATCAGAATGGAGTCGCGGATTTAGCAAGCGAATTCGCCAGGGATTTCGGCATGGAAGACTTTGGACGGATAATGGGATTACTGCATGATAAAGGTAAAGAGCAAATCGAATGGCAGCGGTACATAAGAAGCGTTAACGGCTATGGTAATGACTCAGCTCAAATTAACAGTGGTCCACACCATGCTTATGTCGGGGCATGTATCGCATGTAAGCAATATCAGAGTATATCCCCTTTCATCGCTCAACCGATAGCAGGTCATCACCGTGGATTGTACGACCACTGTGATTTTATAGAAGCGACAAAAAAGGGTATCCCTCATGAAATAACAATCGACGAGGCTATACCATGTGCCATGCCAAGTATTTCCAACTTGAAGCACTATGATTATCACCATTTGGTTCGTATGCTTTTCTCTTGTCTTGTTGATGCGGACAGTTTAGACACAGAGAGGTTTATGCTCACTGAGCAAGCGAATCTCAGAGGTAACCATTCCACTCTGGAAGTGTTATTAGAGAAGCTTGAGGTTCATTTGCGGCATTTGAGAGTGATTGCTGAAGACAACAACGTTAACAGAATTCGTGATTACGTGCAAGAACTATGTATAACAGAAAGTAAAGAAGAGAAAGGTTTTTATAGTCTTACTGTTCCAACGGGTGGTGGAAAGACTTTAGCCTCAGTGCTTTGGGCATTGCATCATGCTGTAAAAAACGGACTCAAACGTATCATTATCGCGATTCCTTACACAAGCATCATTGCGCAAACCGCCGCGACCCTGAAACATATCTTTGGAGAGGACAATGTACTCGAGCATCATTCCAATGTAAATCCGGAAAGCATCATAAACGAACAGTTACGTGAACGGCTACAGCTGGCCACTGAGAATTGGGATTATCCTATTATCGTCACTACAAACGTTCAACTATTCGAGTCACTCTTTAGCAACAAGCGTTCCGATTGCCGCAAACTTCATAATATCGTTAAGAGCGTTATCATTCTGGACGAAGTACAAACATTACCGCTGGGCTTTTTAAAACCTATTGTTCATAGTCTCGATACGCTCCAGCGAGTTTTTGGCACCTCGATCCTTTTCACGACTGCAAGCCAACCAATTCTATGTGGTAGGATTCTAGGGGCTAATCCATGGGCTAGTTTTGATGCGTTACCATCTGTACATGAAATCATTCCCGCTGAAGCGCAACTTCATGATAAGCTAAGACGTGTGGAGTTACATTTTATGGATGGAGCAAGGAGTTATCATGAGATAGCAGAAGAACTGAGCCAATACTCAAAGGTGTTGTGCATTGTTAATACCCGTCGTGACGCGAAAGAGATATATGACCTATTACCCAAAGAAGGCATCTGTCTGCATCTTTCCCGTATGATGTGTCCAGCTCATGTTTCCGCTACTATTCAAAAGATTAAGGAGGCATTACAGGCGCAAATAGACCGGCCTATTAGAGTTATTGCCACCCAGTTGATAGAGGCCGGTGTCGACATAGATTTCCCCGTTGTTTTCCGTCAGGAGGCAGGACTCGACTCTATCCTTCAGGCCGCAGGTCGTTGTAACAGGGAAGGAAAACAAAAACTAGGCACGACATACGTGTTCAGTTTAGGGAAGGAGCACCCACTCCCTGTAGGCCATATCACTCAAACCAACAATGCCCGAATTAACATGGGCAGACAGATGGATTGGTTTGCGCCCGATTCGATGACAAAGTATTTTAAACAACTTCATTCACGCGTCAACAATTTCGACGACAAGCAGATACAGGATCTTCTATACAAGCCAGAATGCGAGTTTGAAGAAGCGGCACACCAATTCCATTTGATTGATGACCAGTCAATTCCCGTCATTGTCACATGGAATGAAAGTTCAAGTCTTTATAAACAGCTCATTTCTTATGGGCCGTCCTATCATTTGATGAAGAAATTGGCGCAATTCAGTGTGAATGTTCGTGAGCGAGATTTCAATCTACTCAAAAGTATCGGAGCGATCGACGAACCTTTTGATGGTATATACGCTATCTCCGATCACGGTTTTTACAAAGCGGATACAGGACTATCTCTTGAGAATCAATGGTTAGAAGAGACATTTATAATTTAGATATTGCCATGCGTATGTGCAGCGTTTTGGCACAATCTAGACTTAACTTTGCTTTGTCAGACAAATGGAGCCTTTTTTTTGAACTCATCTGAAATAGCTTGATAACAAACACCATCATTATGGATTACATAGACAAAGAATATTGTTTGGAAGTATGGGGACCCATGGCATGCTTCACTCGCCCTGAGCTAAAAGTGGAGCGAGTTAGTTATGATGTTATTACACCCTCTGCGGCACGAGCTATCTTCGAAGCTATCTTCTGGAAGCCCGCCATCCTCTGGCAAATCACAAAAATTGAGGTTATGAACCCCATCAAGTGGACTTCTGTCAGGAGAAACGAAGTGGGGGCTGTCGCATCAAAAAGTCCAATTTTCATTGAGGATAAACGACAACAGAAGAACACTCTGTTATTGATTGATGTAAGGTATCGCATATATGCGAAACTAGTTTTTATCCCTATACTGAAGCGTGTTAATGTATTAAGTATTCTTGATCGTCCTGATGAGAACCCCGCGAAATACAATGCGATGTTCGAACGTCGCGCAAATAAAGGTCAATGCTTTACCCAACCATATCTGGGAACTCGCGAGTGTTCTGCCTCTTTCAAACTGATTCATCCTGACACCGATCTGATTGAGGCACCCATCAATGAAACGCGAGATCTCGGGATCATGCTTTATGATATGGACTTCGAAACAAACCTCAAGAATCCTCCGGCTATGTTCTTTCGGGCAAAGATGGAGAACGGTGTCATTATTGTTCCACCCAAAGGAAGTGAGGAGATATTAAGATGATACTAAAGGCATTATATGATTACTATCATCGTTGTGGAGACTTACCACAGAAAGGAATGGAGCTTAAAGAAATCGGATTTCTGATTGTCATTGATAAAGAAGGCCATTTCCTTAGATTTGAAGATCGGCGAATCGACAAGAAACAGGCTCAAAAATTCCTCGTCAAGAAACATGTAGGTCGCACAAGTGCACTGGCGGCAAACTATCTATATGACAATAGTGGATATGTCTTTGGTTATTCTGACAAAGGAGATGTAATGTCTCAATTTCGAACTTTCAAAGAAAAAGTGAATCGTATCTATGAGTCATTTAGGGATAATAAAGACATATTGGCTGTTCAACAGTTCTACCAACAAGAGCAAGCTATTATCCTAAATCAAATGCAGGCTGATCCGTTATGGCAAGATATAGTGAAAGACTTGAATAAGAAGTATTCTGTATTCTCTTTCCTTATTGATGGCGACACAAAGATAGTGGCAGAGAAGGAAGAATTATTAATAGATGAAATCGGCATTCCTTCAGATGAGTGTCATCTTTGTCTTGTTTCCGGAAAAAGAGGAATTGCAGTGGAAACTACAACTTCGACGATGATCCCTGGTAGTCAGGCCACAGCAAAACTGGTATCATTTCAAGTAAGTTCCGGATATGACTCTTACGGTAAATCGAAAGGAGGGAATGCCCCCATCTGCGACGATGTCGAATTCGCATATACTACAGCGCTTAACTATCTTTTGCAGAGAAACTCTCGAAACAAATTCATGGTAGGCTCTCGAACCTTCCTTTTCTGGGCATCGAATAATGACGAGGCTTGTAAGCAGTCTGAAGAGAGCGTTTTAAACATGTTTGGTTTCTCCAACCAAAAAGACAATCCTAACAGGAACATTGAACAAGTTCGCAAGGTTTTCATGGCCATCTACTCAGGAGATATTAAAACAACCAGCGAAGACAAGTTCTATATTCTTGGGCTTGCACCCAATGCCGCACGAATCGCCGTAGTCTACTGGGCAGAAATTCCTCTGAAGGACTTCGCTAAAACCATATGTAAACACTTTGACGATATGGAAGTTGCGGACTCGCGTCTGGACAAAAAACCATACATGAGTTTAAATAGCATCCTTTGCGCCGTTACGCTTGGCGGGAAAGTGGCCGACGCCACACCGAATCTACCTGATTCGGTGGTAAAGAGCATATTCCAAGGCGCTCCATATCCTCATACTCTTTTCTCATCATGCATTCGTCGAATACGAGCGGAGTCAGGTGACAAGGATAAAAACGCAGTTAATATCACTCGTGCAGCAATCCTCAAAGCATATCTTAATAGATTAATAAATAATGAAATAAAAATAAAACGTATGTTAGACAAAGAAAACACCAACCAAGGCTACTTGTGTGGCCGACTGTTCGCTGTACTTGATAGGATTCAAGAAGAGGCGAATAACCAGCACTCCATTCGTGAGCGCTACATGAACTCTGCCAGTTCAACTCCGGCAGCGGTATTCTCAACCATTCTCAACCTCTCCAATCATCATATCGAAAACTTGAAGAACGATGGTCGGAAGGTCTACTTCGAAAAACTGAAACAAGAGATCATTAGTAAGATAGATGCCGATGGCTTTAATGCACAACTGGATTTGCAAGACCAAGGCCGATTCTTTATTGGCTACTATCATCAACGACAGGACTTCTTTACGAGGAACGACGAGGATAACAATGAACAATAAACAGATTTTAACCATGTCAGAATTAAAGAACAGAATTGATTTCATTTACATTTTTGATGTAAATGATGGCAATCCAAATGGTGACCCGGATGCTGGGAATCTTCCCCGTGTAGATGCAGAGACAGGGATGGGGCTCGTAACAGACGTTTGCTTGAAACGGAAAGTGCGAAATTATGTGCAAGTAGCCAAAGGTTGTACTGAAGGCTTCGACATTTTCATCAAAGAAAAAGCGATCTTGAATACGCTAATTGAAGGGGCTTATGAAGATGATGCTGTCAAAAAGGCCGCAGATAAAGACAAATCCGCCGAAGCCAGAACTGTCATGTGCCGAAAGTTCTATGATATACGCACTTTTGGCGCCGTAATGTCAACTGGCAAGAATGCAGGGCAGGTGCGTGGCCCCATTCAGTTCACTTTTGCGCGTTCCGTTGACCCCATCGCGACAATGGAACATTCTATTACCCGAATGGCCGTAGCGACCGAAAAAGAGGCCGAGAAACAAGGGGGCGACAACCGAACAATGGGCCGCAAAGCCACCGTCCTTTATGGTCTATATGTTTGTCATGGCTTTGTTTCCGCCAATCTTGCCCAGCAGACAGGCTTCTCTGAAGAAGACCTCGAGTTATTCTGGGATGCGCTTAAGAATATGTTTGACATTGACCGTTCCGCCGCACGCGGACTGATGAGTGCCCAAAGACTCATTGTTTTTAAGCATGAATCAATATTAGGTAATGCTCCTGCAAACAAACTCTTCGACCGTGTGAAGATAGAGAAGAAATGCGAAGGCGCTCCCAGAAAGTTTGATGACTACCAAATCACTATCGACAATGCTAATCTTCCTGTCGGAGTAACAATTGAAGAACTCATTTAACCAATTATGCCAGTCAGACATGTTATAAGAAGCAGCACGGTAGAATTCCTTGTATTCCAACTGGAAAACAAGGAACAGGGTATAGAGGTGATGTATGCCGATGAGACTATATGGTGCTCTCAGAAGGCAATGGCAATGCTATTTGACTGCGATAGAAGCGTGATCACAAAGCATTTGGGCAACATCTTTAATGCTGGCGAATTGAAAGAGAGTGCAGTATGTGCAAAATTTGCACATACTGCTTCAGATGGGAAAACATATCAGACACAGTTTTACAATCTTGATGCTGTTATCTCCGTAGGCTACCGTGTGAACTCCATCAAGGCTACCCAGTTCAGACAATGGGCGACGAACGTGCTGCGTCAATTTGCTATTCGAGGATATGTGCTTGATAAGAAGCGCATGGAGAATGGTCTATTCCTAGGCGAGGACTATTTCGAGCACTTACTGGCCGAGATACGGGAAATCCGTCTGAGTGAACGCCGATTCTACCAAAAGTTGACGGACATTTACGCCACGTCTATTGACTACAACTATGACGCCCCGACGACCAGGCTGTTTTTTAAGATGGTGCAGAACAAGATGCATTTCGCGGTTCACGGCCGCACCGCCGCGGAACTGATTATGGAGAGGGCTGACGCTGACAAGGAGCACATGGGGTTGACCACATGGGAGAACGCTCCTGACGGGAAAATAGTCAAGACCGATGTCTCGATTGCCAAAAACTATCTGAAACAGATGGAGTTGGAGGATATGGGACGCATCGTTACGGCAGTTCTTGAATTTGCCGAGAGTCGCGCTAAAAAGCATATTCCAATGACGATGGAAGATTGGGCCAAGAGGATTGATGCCTATTTGGCCAGTGACGAACGCCCGCTGCTTGACAATGCGGGCAGCGTGACTCACGAAGAGGCGGTGCTACATGCCGAGACTGAATTTGAGCGGTACCGCATCACGCAAGACCGCCTGTTCCAGAGTGATTTTGATAGATTTCTTGGCGAATTGCCGTTGGAAGAGAAAAAATCTGAATAACAGACTAGCACATGATGTATGACGATGACCAGATGCTCATGTTGTCGGGGATCCAGCACTATATGTACTGTCCCCGGCAATGGGCGTTGATTCACATCGAACAACAGTGGGAAGAAAACCGCCTGACAGCTGAGGGGCAGTCGCTGCATCATAATGTGGACAATCCAGCCTATCGGCAGAAGAACGGCGATGTTATCACCTTACGTGCTGTCAATAGCGCCTCGCGCTATTTAGGGTTGTATGGTGTTACCGACGCTATCGAATTATTACCGTCGGATGGACCTGCGGATGCCATCACACATCCACGTTATCCTGGTTTCTGGAAGCCGTTCCCTATTGAATACAAACGTGGTCACCGTAAGCCTGACGAACGAGACGAAGTGCAATTGGCAGCACAAGTCATCTGTTTAGAAGAGATGTACGGCATAAATATACCGGAAGCGGCACTCTTCTATCATGAGACACGCCACAGGGAGGCCGTGATAATTGACAAACATCTGCATCAACTGACTCACGAGTTGAGTGTCGCCATGCACAGGACGTTTGAGAGTGGGTCTACACCTAAGGCCAAGGAAAGAAAAGACTGCGGTAATTGTTCTCTTATGGACATTTGTGTTCCGGAGTTATCCAGGAAAACGTCAGTAGCATACTATTTAAAGAAGGCATTGGATGAGGAAACTTCTTAACACTCTATATGTAACAACCCCGGAGGCCTATCTTACCAGAGACGGGCTCAATGTCGTTGTATCAGTGGACAAGGAAGAACGGTTCCGGATTCCTGTCATGAATGTGGAGAGCATAGTGACCTTCGGCTATCTGGGAGCAAGTCCGGGCTTGATGAAACTTTGCATCGACAACAAGGTCTCACTTGTATTCATGTCTCCGCAAGGACGATTCATCGGTCGTGTCCAAGGGGCTACTCACGGTAATGTTTTATTGCGGAAGAGACAGTATAAATTGTCCGAGGATGAGAATTGGGCTCTTCATCTGGCTAAACTCTTCATCTCTGGCAAAGTATTCAATACACGTGGTATTCTCCAACGCTTTATCCGTGACAATGGTTCTGACAAGGAAGTAGGAAGTGTTATCAAACAATTGGACTGGCGGAAGAAACGAATCTTACAGGCTGAGAATATGGATGTTCTGCGCGGTGAGGAAGGGCATGCGGCTAATGCATACTTTGAAATCTTTGACCACCTGATTCTTAATCAAAAAAATGATTTCCCTTTCCATGGTAGAAGTCGTAGACCCCCCAAGGACGAGGTGAATGCCATGCTCTCATTTGTCTATGCGCTCATCGCTAATGATGTAGCCGCCGCATTGGAATCAGTTGGGTTAGATCCATATGTGGGCTTTATGCATTCATTGAGGCCAGGCAGATCATCACTTGCTTTGGATATGATGGAAGAATTTCGGGGATATCTTGGTGACAGGCTTGTCCTCTCGATGATTAATCGCAAGCAAGTAAACAAGAAGGATTTCATCCGGCAGGGGGATGAAAGCTTCGTGATGACTGATGAGTGTCGCAAAGAAGTCCTAATCACCTGGCAGAAAAGAAAAAAGGAGATGATTATGCATCCTTTTCTGAAAGAGAGAATTCCCATTGGATTACTTCCATATTCACAGGCCCTGCTTCTTGCCCGTTTTATACGTGATGATTTGGATGATTATCCAGTATTCCTAATGAAATAATCGCCATGCTGATATTAATAACATACGATGTAGACACCACCACAAAAGCTGGAGAGAAACGGTTAAGAAAAGTGGCTAAGGAATGTGTCAATTACGGGCAACGCGTACAAAACTCAGTGTTTGAATGTCTGCTGACAGAAGCCCAATTAGTAGGGCTCCAAACGGTATTATCATCAATCATTGATAACACTACTGATAGCATCCGCTTCTATTTCCTAGGCAACAATTGGCAACGGAAGATAGAAACTTTAGGAAAACGTACCTCTTATGACCCTACCGAAGCGTTGATTATATGAACACGAACCAGAAGACTTGCATCAAATCAAGGCTTTTCGCACTTCATATATTTCAAAGAGTTATGGATATAACGGCTTTAAGGAAGCATTCTTATCCTCTCTATTTGAAAAGATTTGCGAAAAAGCACATGAATATGTCTGCATATCAATAAGATACAGATTTACTGTCGCCCCTTACACAGGGGCGTGGATTGAAACAAAAATAACAAAAGAGCATATTGAGGGGTTAAAGTCGCCCCTTACACAGGGGCGTGGACTGAAACCTCCCCTCGACCAGTCTCACGGTCACGCGGGAGGTCGCCCCTTACACAGGGGCGTGGATTGAAACTTCACATCAAGACCGAAGTCATGGAATAGAGTCTGTCGCCCCTTACACAGGGGCGTGGATTGAAACACCAAGTACAAGACGAACCCGGCGGTCGACATTGTCGCCCCTTACACAGGGGCGTGGATTGAAACTGCTTGTCAATGTAGGCAAGAACAATATCACGCTCGTCGCCCCTTACACAGGGGCGTGGATTGAAACACCGATGAAGCGGATGATCCAGAATATGCTGCCTGTCGCCCCTTACACAGGGGCGTGGATTGAAACAGGAACGTTGTGATATACCGAGACCCCAACGCGAAGTCGCCCCTTACACAGGGGCGTGGATTGAAACCATCATCGAGCCGTCTAACGGCTACGCCGAGATTCGTGTCGCCCCTTACACAGGGGCGTGGATTGAAACACGAGATTGGCCCATGAGATGGCGGCGCCGTTGGTGTCGCCCCTTACACAGGGGCGTGGATTGAAACTTTGTCGAGGGATCGTAAACGAAGGGGTTGGTCACGTCGCCCCTTACACAGGGGCGTGGATTGAAACTCAATCAAGGGCGAGATAGACCCGATATGGGCGGTCGCCCCTTACACAGGGGCGTGGATTGAAACCCGAGGACGGCCTGGTTGAAAAGGTTGTTCTGGACGGTCGCCCCTTACACAGGGGCGTGGATTGAAACACCGCAACGCAATGGGCGGCCACCAACAGTGGGAGTCACCCCTCGCAATAACCTTAATTGACTTGCTGATAACTATTCTAAGCTAATCATTCCGCGGCCACGCACTCAATCTCCACTAGGGCTCCCTTGGGTAGGGTCTTGACGGCGAACGCGCAACGCGCGGGGTAGGGTGTCTGGAAGAACTCTGAATAGACACCGTTCATGGCGGCGAAATCGCCCATATCGGCGAGAAGGACAGTTGTCTTGATGACCTTTCCCATGCAGGAGCCGGCCTCCTCGAGAATAGCTTTGATGTTAGTTAGGGACTGTCTGGTCTGAGCCTCCACTCCCCCTTCCGGGAACGCTCCGGTGGCCGGATCAATCGGCAATTGACCGGAGACGAAAATCAACCCGTTATGGCATATCGCCTGGCTGTACGGCCCTATCGCCGCCGGCGCCTTCCCTGTGTCTATACGCTTCATGTTCAGTTATTAATAATATATTCAAAATCAATAGTTTCCTCCGCCAATAAAGCCCCTCATCAACGAATTCATCGGAATCTCCTTATCCGAGACCGGAACGAAGTAGTGGAGGAATTTCAGAAGCCTGTTCGCCTCGCTGTACTCCTTGCAATTTCTCGGGACGGTCGCGAGAATCCTCTCGGCATGGGTCCTCAGGACGGCGAACTCGGTCAGATAAGCGGAATTGAACAGGACGTCGGCCTCCTCCTGGAAAGGGTAGATCCACCTAACCTCCGAACGGCGAACGTTGGGCCAGTTGGCTATAGTCTCCCTCGCCGTGAAGGCGCCTTTGAGGAAATCTCTCACGATACGCCTCAACAAACGGTTGTCACTCGTGGGGATGCAGTTGTGGGAATCCAGGGAGATGGATGTGATGGTGTTTATGAATACCTTGAACTTGTCCTTGGCGGGGACCTTGTAGGACAGTCTCGGGTTAAGGGCGTGTATGCCCTCCACAAGAAGCACGGAGCTGTCCCCCAGTTTCAGTGTCTTTCCGTTGAACTCCCTGAGCCCGGTCACGAAATTGAACTCGGGGACCTCCACCTCCTCTCCGGCAAGGAGTTTCATAAGGTCCTTCTGAAGATAGTCGTGATCGACAGTGTCGAAATTGTCGAAGTCAAAAGAGCCGTCCGGCAGTCTCGGGGTATCCAGCCTGTTGACGAAATAATCGTCGGTCGAGAATGAGAGCGGATGCAACCCGCACGCCTTGAGCTGGATGCTCAAACGCTTACAGAATGTGGATTTACCGCTGCTCGTGGGACCGGTGATAAGAACCAGCCGGACAGGGTTGTCCGGATCGCGGCGCCTCCTCTCTATCTCCTCGGCTATCTGGACTATCTTCTTCTCCTGCAGGGCCTCGGCTATCTGGATGAGATCCGACGCCTTCCCGCTGAGAATAGCCTCGTTGACATCCCCGACGTGACCGAGTCCCATGATACCGTTCCACCTGTGAGTCTCCCTGAACACCTCGAAAGTCTTCGGCTGCCCGAAGAAAGGCGCCAGGTCTTCCGGGTGGTGACGGTCCGGGACACGGAGCAATATCCCTTCACGGAAGATATTGACACTCCATGTTTTAAGGTATCCGGCCGACGGTACCAGCTCGTCGTAGTAATAGTCGGCCGTCCCGTCCAAAGTATAGTAAGTGACATAGACGTCCCCGCAAGTCTGAAGGAGCTTTACCTTGTCGGAAGCGCCTAAAGCCGAGAACGTCTTGATGGCGTCCTCGACCCTAGCCTCATGACGACGGAACTGGATGTCCCGATCCACGATCTCCATCATCCTCGCCCTCACGGCGTCAACATCCGCCTCTGACAGAGTGCTTCCGTCCCCCTTGTCCACAACGCAATAGTAACCTTTGGAGATAGGCCGGCGGATAGTCAGGCGGCTGTCCGGGAACAGGTCCTTAACCCCTTTATAAAGCAGGAAGCAGAGCGAGCGGCAATAGAAATTACGCCCGGTGTAGGTGCGGTAGTCAAGGAATTCCACGTCAAGGCTGTGGTACACCTTGAACCTCAATCCCTGCGCGACGTTGTTGACCTTCGCCGCAAGTATGTCGTACGGCTTGTCGAATTCGAACTCCCCGGCGATCTCGCCAAGGGTGACACCTTCCTGGAACTCTTTGGATGATCCTGTGTTAAGGCAGAATATTCTCACCATGACAGAATTATTTCATAATTGGCAGCCAGGTCTGTACGCGGCTCCCTTCCCAGCAGTCCACACTAGCGTAATCGACCATGCGAATATCCCCGGCAGTCGTGGGCACTAGGAACTCGACCTTCGTCCCCGGCAGCTCGGGAGCTATCCTCTTTACCTCCACCACACCATCGGCGCCGGCCAGGACCTTCACTGGAGAGGCGTACGAGGTGTCGATCTTCTCGTCGCGGGCAAGGACGAGAGGCCCCCACTGGACAGCCTGGAAGTCCTTGCCTTGGGGATTCCTGCCCTCCTTGGCCATAATCAAAGTGGCTTTCATGTCGAACGAGAGACAGATCTCGTCGCCAGCTTTCCAATCGCGCGAGAGAGTCAGGTAACTCCCGGCCTTGACGTCATTGACCTTCTTACCGTTGACCGAGACAACCGTGTTCACGCTCCATGAGGGGATACGCAGTCTTATCGTGAACTTGCCGCTCCCCGAGGGGAACACCGCGATCTTGACCTCCCCGTCGAGGGGGAACTCGGTGTCGATTCCAAGGGACACATATCTCCCGTCCGATGTCACGGCCTTGTAAACGCCTTTATTATAAAGGTTGACGACAGGACCTTCCTTCGCCTGCATCACAGCGACATAAGGAATATACCCGAGCCCGGTGGGACCGTTGAGGTTGCAGCATGTCACCGGCAAGCCGTCAATCACCATGCCCCAGCCGTGGTTGGTCACTTTCGGCCCGTTCAGGAGATTGACATAGCTGAAGCCCTTCCCGTCGGGTCTCATGGCCCCGATCAGACCGTTATAGGCGTATCTCTCGATACAATCGACAGCGGCGGGATCTCCGGTAAGCCTGAGATACTGGGAGCAGAATTTCATCCATGTCACGCCCACACAGGTCTCCATCATCCTCTTGATGTCGGGGTTCGTCTGCTCGACCGCGGCGTTGCCCCAGCCCTCGCCGTATAGCTCCGGCCAATAGACATCGTCCCCACCGTTGCCGATGATGGTCAGCTCGTCCTCCCTGACCTCGTTGAAGAAATTGGTCAGGCACTTCAGCCAGCGCTCGTCACCGGTGGCGCGGTAATACTCGGCGAGCCCCTCGAAAACCGAGGTCATCTCGTAGGCTTTAGGATAGGGAACCCCGACCTCACGGACAGGGACCCCGTCGCCGATGAGGGCGAATATGTCGCTCCCCTTGTTGCCTCCGGAGGATATGATGTACGTGGCGAAATCGAGATATTCCTTTTTCCCGGTGATGAAATACAATCTCATGAACGGTTCCAGAATAGAGGACGACTCTATCTTGGTGGAGCTCCAGCCCAGCTCGGTCACGCTTTTCTTCGGGGCTGGGCCGACCTGGTCCATCACCGAGCGGGCCTCTTTCTCCATCGCCTCAAGTACGACGGAGTCCCTCTCCACGTCGAGATAATACTGACTGAGACCCAGCAGGACATATTTCCTCTCCCAGATGTCCCCGTCCCTGTCCCCGGGCTGCTCCTCGACCGGGGTGCAGCTGATCGAGCCGTTTTCCTTTGCCGTGCCGATCAATGAGTACACGACATCCTTTGTCAGGGCTTTCAGCTCGGGATCGCGTGTATAACGCCATAGAAGGGCGTTGCTCCTGAGGCTTTTGCCCGGCATCTCACCAAGGGCGAACTGCTTCCTTCCCGAGCGGAAGAACTCGACCACGACGTCGTAAGGCATCACACCCTTGGCCCAGTTATTCAGGGACAGGTTGATGTAATCGTCGAAATGGCCTTCCATCTTTACCTTGCCTCCCGGCAGAGGCGTGAAGACATCCTGAACCTTGTACAGGGAATCTGAAGCCTCTTCCCTCTCCGGGGCGCAGGCCGCGAGCGTCAACGCGAGGGCTATCGCCAAATATTCACGAATCATCTTTGAATCAATTACTTTGTCCCGTCAAGGATTCCGCGCAAATAACCTATGGACTCGGCGACTCCCGGATGAGGATTGTCACCATTCTTCTCGAACTCGAGCGAGACCACACCGTCGTAACCCACTTTACGCAGGGCTTTGACGATTGGTCTGTAGTCGATCACTCCCCTGCCCATCTCCCAGGTGTTGCCTTCCTTGGACGGCGCTGTCTCGTCCTTGATATGGATGTCGTAGATCCATTTATGATATTTCTTGACGATCTTGGCTATGTCCTCGCCGCTGCGGACGGAGTGTCCCATGTCGAGGCAGCATCCGACGCCGAGAGAAGGGTCTTTCACAAGCTCCATGATCTTGTAGATGCTCGGGAAAGCCGCCCCGTCGGGGCCGTGCGTGTGGATAGCCACCCTGATGCCTGTCTCGGCGACTTTAGCGATCACATAGTCAATCAGCTCATAGTCGGGGACGCCGATGAACATCTTTATCCCGTAACGCTCCGTGTACGCGAAAGCCCTGTCCACCTCCGCCTCCGATCTCATGTAGATCGGCCCGAGAATATAACCGTCCACACCGTACGAGGCGCATTTGCTTTTGAACGCGTCCATCTGCTCCTTTGTCGAGTCCAGGGGAAGCCACCAGTCCTTGATCGAGAGGTATTTCACGTCCATGCTCTGTAGCATGGCGAGGGTCTCGTCGATAGAGAAGTTTCGGTAACTGTAACCCGCGACGCCGATTCTCATGTCTTCGGACCCGTGCGGACCGTTGAGAATCTGTGCCTTTGAAGTGGTGACTGACAAAACCGCGGCGATTGTTCCGGCAATCAGGAATTTGATAGAGGCTCTCATGATTATTGCTGTTTGAATATTATCCGATACACTTCACAATTTACGACTTTTTTCTGATTAATTGATTATTTTTGTGATTGTACCTCTTAATAGCGACCACTATGGCTGACGAGACCATAATCTTCTCCATGTGCGGGGTAGGCAAGACCCTCCCCAATAATAACAAGGTGATCCTGAAAGACATCTATCTCTCGTTCTTCTATGGCGCCAAAATCGGCATCATCGGTCTGAACGGATCCGGCAAATCCACTTTGCTGAAAATCATCGCCGGGGTGGAGAAGTCTTACAAGGGAGAGGTCGTCTGGGCCCCGGGCTACACCGTGGGCTATCTGGAGCAAGAGCCGGTGATGGATCCCTCCAAGACTGTGATCGAGGTCGTCCAGGAAGGAGTCCACGAGATCATGGACGCCTTGAACGAGTACAACGAGATCTCCATGAAGTTCATGGAGCCGATGGACGACGACATGATGAGCGGCCTGATCGAGCGACAGGGGGAACTTTCAGAGATTATCGACCATTTAGGTGGATGGGACATCGACTCCAAGCTCGAGAGGGCCATGGACGCCCTCAACTGCCCGGCCCCAGACGCCTCGGTGGCCACCCTGTCGGGAGGCGAGCGCAGAAGAGTCGCTCTTTGCCGCCTGCTGCTCCAGCAGCCCGACGTGCTGCTCTTGGACGAGCCTACCAACCATCTGGACGCCGAAAGCATCCAGTGGCTGGAGGCGCACCTGCGCCAGTACAAGGGCACTGTCATAGCCGTCACTCACGACCGCTACTTCCTCGACAATGTAGCCGGATGGATCCTTGAGCTGGACAGGGGCGAGGGAATCCCTTGGAAGGGTAACTACAGCTCGTGGCTGGACCAGAAGACCAAGAGGCTTGCCCTTGAGGAGAAGCAGGAGAGCCGGCGTCGAAAGACCCTCGAGCATGAGCTGGAATGGGTGAGGATGGCCCCCAAGGCGAGGCAGGCCAAGCAGAAGGCCCGTCTCGGGGCCTATGAGAAGCTGGCCTCGGCCGACACGAAGGAGAAAGAGAAGAATCTGGAGATATACATCCCGAACGGTCCCCGCCTCGGGAACAAGGTGATTGTGTTCGACAATGTCTCTAAGGCGTACGGGGACAAATTGCTGTTCGAGAATCTCTCGTTCTCCCTTCCTCCGGCCGGGATTGTCGGCGTCATAGGCCCCAACGGGGCCGGGAAGACCACCCTCTTCAGGCTCATCATGGGAATCGAGAAGCCCGATTCAGGCTCGATAGACATCGGTGAGACCGTGAAGATCTCATACGTTGACCAGCAGCACAAGAGCATCGACCCTGACAACACTGTTTACGAGACCATAGCCGGCAACTCCGAGTGGGTCAGGTTGGGCGGGAAGGACATCAACGCGAGGGCCTGGGTATCCCGGTTCAATTTCACCGGAGCGGACCAGGAGAAACTCTGCGGAGTGCTCTCCGGAGGCGAGAGGAACAGGCTGCATCTGGCCTTGACACTAAAGGATGAAGGTAATGTCCTGCTCCTCGACGAGCCGACCAACGACGTGGATGTCAACACCATTCGGGCCCTTGAGGATGGTCTGGAGAGTTTCGCGGGATGCGCTGTGGTGGTAAGCCACGACCGATGGTTCCTGGATCGTATAGCGACTCATATCCTGGCCTTCGAGGGCGAGGGCAAGGTGGTTTTCTTCGACGGCAACTATTCCGAGTACGAGGAGAACAAGAAGGCCAGGCTCGGCAACGTGGAGCCCAAGAGGTTCAAGTACAAGAAGCTGATGGATTAACATGCCGGAGGGACAGACCATAGATGTCGCCAGAATCGTTTCGGAGAGGACCGGGAAGCGTATCCCAAGGTTCCTAGGGCGGATGATGGAGAGATTTATCCATCAGGACTTCATCAACGGTTTCCTTTCCAAAGGATATGAGGGTGTGGAGTTCTGTACCGAGTGCGTCAAGTACCTGGACATTACTCTTAAAGTGAAGGGCCTCGACGAGCTCCGGATCCCGGAGGGTGTCAAACTCACCTACGCCTCCAACCATCCTCTGGGAGGGGCCGACGGGGTAGCGCTCATCGGGGTTATCGGGAGCGGCAAGGACCGCCCTCTCAAGTTGATGGTCAATGACTTCCTTATGAATATCAAAGGACTTGCCCCTATGTGTGTCCCGGTGAACAAGCTCGGCGGGCAATCCCGGCGGCTGTCTTCCGACGTGGACAGCATATTCGAGGGCGAGGCCGACATCCTGATGTTCCCATCGGGCAAATGCTCGAGGAAGATTGACGGGAGAATCCAGGACCCGGCCTGGAAGAAGACTTTCATCACGAAGAGCGTCGAGACTGGGAGATGGATCGTTCCGGTACATTTCATAGGGACGAATTCCAAAAGGTTCTACCGGGTGGACTCTCTTTGCAAGGCCCTTGGAATCAAATTCAACCTGCCGATGCTTTTCCTTCCCTCAGAACTTCACCGGGCCCAAGGGAAAGAGTTTGAGATAATATTCGGGGAGCCGATCCCCCCTACCCGGTTCGATTCCTCCAAGTCCCCTCTGGAGTGGGCCAAGGTTATCCGGGAGGAAGTATATAACTTGAAATGATATGGAACCTATCATAGACCCTGTCGACATCAAACTGATCAAGGCGGAACTGACTCCGGAGAAGAAGCTCGGGGACACGAACAAGGGCGGAAACGAGCTATACGTGGTCACATGGAAGGACTCTCCCAACACCGTCAGGGAGATCGGCCGTCTACGCGAGATCACTTACAGGGAGGCCGGGGCCTGCTCCGGCAAATCGTTGGATCTGGACGAGTACGACATGATGGAGAACCCGTACAGCCAACTGATTGTGTGGGATCCTGAAGCCTGCGCGATAATAGGCGGTTACAGGTATATCCTCGGCACCAATGTATCCATCAAAGAGGACGGGCAGCCGAGAATCACATCCTCGCACCTGTACCGATTCTCCGAGGACTTTATCAATGATTATCTCCCTCATGTCATTGAGCTGGGAAGGTCGTTCGTGACTCCCGATTATCAGAGTTCCAAGGCTGGAGCGAAATCTGTCTTCACTATGGACAACCTTTGGGACGGGATAGTCTCCGTCATCCTTCACCATCCCTCCACCCTGTATCTGCTCGGTAAGATGACCATCTATCCTTCTTATGACGAGATATCCAGAAACCTGATAATTCATTTCCTCAAGAAGCATTTCAACGACCCGGACAACCTTGTGCGCCCGAAGAAAGAGATAGATTTGACCAGCGACCCCGGTCTTATGGATCTTGTGTTAAGGGAAGAGGATATCAAAAAGGACTACAGGCTTCTGAAAGACGCGGTTCGCAAGCGCGGCACGAACATCCCGCCTCTGGTCAACTCCTACATCAACACATCGGCCAAGATAAAGATGCTTGGCTCCTGCGTGAACGACGAACTTGGGGACGCGATTGAGACCGGGATAATGATTGGTTTTAACGACATCTACGTGGAGAAGAAGGAGCGGCACACCGAGGCGTTCATCATGAACAAGGTGAAGGCTCTTCGCAAGCGGTACCCGAACATCTCGCAATCAGTCGAGTCGAAACTGAGGGTTCATGTCGAGAAAAGGCGGATGAAGGCTCTCGCGAAATTCCAGAAGAAGATGACGAAGGGGCAGTCCCCGGACGTGGAGTTTTTATAGTATTTAATATAAAGTATTAGTAATCATGAGTTTATTGCATGTAATCAACCATCCGATGATCCAGCACAAGCTGACAATCATGAGGGACAAGAACACGGGTTCGAAGGATTTCAGGGAACTGCTGAAGGAGATATCCCTTTTGATGGGTTACGAGGTCACGAGGGACATCCCCCTCGAGGACGTCGAGATCGAGACTCCCATCTGCAAGATGACGGCGAAGGAGGTCTCCGGACGCAAACTGGCCATTGTTCCCATCCTCAGGGCGGGAATGGGCATGGTGGAGGGTCTCCAAACTCTCGTGCCCGTGGCGAAAGTCGGCCATATCGGCCTTTACCGCGACGAGGGGACTCACAAGCCTGTGGTGTATTACTGCAAACTTCCTGAAGACATCCAGGAGCGCCTTGTGATCGTGACAGACCCTATGCTGGCGACCGGAGGGAGCGCTTGCGACGCGATCTCGATGCTGAAAGAGAGGGGATGCAAGAATATCCGTTTGATGTGCCTTGTGAGTGTGCCTGAGGGTATCAAGAAGGTTCAGAGCGAGCATCCGGACGTGGACATCTACACCGCCGCGGTGGATGACTGTCTCAACGAGAACGCTTACATCGTCCCCGGTCTCGGCGACGCCGGCGACCGCATCTTCGGCACCAAGTAGCGACCCTACCCATACAGAGTTGGTTCGGCGCAAGTGGCTTCTGTTCCCGAACCGCCGCTTCGCGGCCCCACCGCTCGCTTCGCTCCGGTCCCGCCGTTGGCGGGAGCCATCATCCCCCCACAGCCCCCCCCGGGGGGGCATTTGCCCTTCGGGGACTTGCCGAGGGTGGCAGTGGTTCGGTAACAGAAGCCACTTGCCCTCGAACAATGAGTTTGTTGTTGAACAGTAGTATTTGTAGTCGATAGTAATGAAGAAAGAGGTTCTAGTAATTTTGGCTGCGGTTGTCGCGGCTGTGGCGCCGGGATGGGCCCAGACGCTGGACTCTAGGCTGGGCCATGGCGGGGATCAAGTGTGGAGAATGAGCCGGGCCGGAGAGGTCACAGCCCAAGCGAAGTCTTTGTCCTCGGCCGGTTTCGACGACAGCACCTGGATGGAAGCTATCGTTCCAGGAACGGTGCTGACTTCCCTCGTGGAGAACGGAGTCTACCCGGAGCCATATTACGGGACAGTCAACAAGCTGTCGGAGAAGAAGATACCCGACATCACCGAGGTCGGACGGGAGTTCTACACCTATTGGTTCAGGACTGAGTTCGACACCCCGTCCCTTGAAGAGGGCGAACGCCTTTGGCTGCGGCCGGAGGGGATCAACTACAGGGCGGAGTGGTGGTTCAACGGCCATCTTGTCAGCGTCATGGCCGGAATGTTCAACGATGACCGGATAGACATCACAGACTTCGTCGCGAAGGACGGGCGCAACGCGCTCGCTGTCTTGGTGAAGCCCGTGGATATACCCGGAACGACGATGCCCAAACCATGGGGAGCCCCGGGAGAGAACCGCAACGGAGGGGACGGCGACATCGGCTGGAACACGACACAGCTCATGACTGTCGGCTGGGATTTCTCCTACGACGACGGTATCCGCGACCGCAACACTGGCATCTGGAAATCCGTGAGGATATTCAAGACCGGCCCGGTGGCCATGCGCTCCCCTTTCGTCAAGTCGTCATTGTCGCCGGGTTTTGACACGGCGAGCGAGACAATCACAGTGGAACTTGTCAACCCGGCCAGCGGCTTCCGTGACAACGAGCCGGTCAAGTGCCTGGTCGAAGGAGAGATAGAAGGGACTGGCATCCGATTCGGCAAGGAGGTGTCCCTGATCCGGGGCGAGGAGCCTGTCGTAACGTTCTCCCCTGAGGAATATCCACAGCTCATCATCAGGAACCCGAAGCTCTGGTGGCCCAAGAACAAGGGTGGGCAGCCTCTTTACAAACTGAGACTGACCGCCACGGTCGGCGGGAAGGTCTCCGACTCGGCTGAGGTCACCTTCGGGATACGTGACGTCAAAGTCACCACTGACACTCCGGACGGGTCCAAGGTGTTCATTGTCAACGGCAAGAGAATGTTCATCTGGGGCAGTAACTGGATTCCGGAGGCCATGCTGAGGACAAACGACGCCCGAATGAGGACCGAGATGGCCTACACGGACCAGTCGGGAGTCAATTTCCTGCGCCTCTGGGGTGGCGGGATAGCCGAGAGCGACCTTTTCTACCAGCTCTGCGACGAGTACGGGATCATGGTCTGGCAGGAGTTCTGGATGACCGGCGACACCCGTCATCCGCATGACAAGTCGATTTATTTCAACAATGTCGAATCTACAGTCAAGAGGATACGCAACCACCCTTCGATAGTGTTCTATGTCGCCTCAAACGAGAGCACTGAAGTCTCCGGCACTCCAGCCCTTTTGGAGGCGCTCGACGGGACCAGACCCTATCAGATGCAGTCCGAGTGCGACGGCATACACGACGGCAGCCCATACAAACAGGTCAACCCGATGAGGCATTACACCAACACAGCCTCTGACAGGGGAAGCCGGGTGGACGGGTTCAACCCGGAATACGGCGCGCCCACCCTTCCTGTTATCGAGACTCTCAGGAAGATGATGCCCGCTGACAAGCTGTGGCCTATTGACAAATATACCTGGAACTACCTGGACGGCAATGGCTTCCATCTGATGACCACGCTCTATGACGAGATGACGCGCCAATACGGGGAACCATCAGGGATTGAGGACTACGCTAGGAAAGGGCAGCTGGTGGGAGCGATGAACTCGAAGAGCATCTGGGAAGTCTGGAACTACAACCGTCTCGACGACGGCGACCGTTTCTGCTCCGGACTTCTTTTCTGGTATCACAACAGCCCCAACGTGCAGGTTTGCGCGAGGATGTGGGACTGGTATCTCGAGCCCACGGCTTCCCTCTTCCACACGATGCGCTCCCTAGAGCCCGTCCATGTCCAGTTCGACTACCTGAAGAACACAGTCAGCGTGGTCAATGACACCTCGGATCCTGTCGGGGAAGCGAGAGTGAAGGCGAGGCTGCTCGACCTTTCGGGGAAAATGCTGAAGTCATGGGGCACTTCGATCAATATCCCGGCCGACAAGGCAGTGGATGATATTCTCACGCTCGAGTTCCCCGAAGGTGTCTCAAAAGTGCACTTCATCTCCCTGACTCTCTCCGACAAGTCCGGGAAGGTTCTCTCAGAGAATATCTATTGGCGGTCCACTGACGCCTACGATGGTCCCCAGACCGTGACAGGCCCCTGCACCTCAGGCTTCGAGTCGCTTCAGGATATGCCCAAGGCGTCGGTCAGACTGACAAGGAGGGATCTTCCGGACGGCGGCGTCGAGGTCACGGTCAGGAACACCTCCGGCAGGATAGCGTTCTTCAACAGGCTTCAGCTCAGGGACCAGAAAGGCGAGCCTGTATCCGGATCGATGTATTCGGACAATTTCTTCACCCTCCTCCCCAAGGCTTCCAAGACAGTGGTGATCAGGCCGGCGGATGGCCGGACAGGAGTATTCAAGATATTCTTCGAAGGCTGGAATTCCGGATCCAAAACTCTCTAGACAGATATGGCAACAATAATCATAATAATTGTCACAGCCCTCGTCAGTCTTCTATGCTTCTACGGAAGACTGGACTATGAGGCATTGAAGTTCAACGCCTACGACGTGTGGCATCGACGGCAATGGCACAGGATGCTGTCCTACGGCCTCGTCCACGCGGGATGGGGGCACCTGTTCTTCAACATGCTGACCCTGTTCTTTTTCGGGGACGTGGTCGAGCGATATTTCGGCGCCGCCTTCGGGCAACCCGCAGGCACAATCCTGTACATTGTCCTATATGTCAGCGCCCTCGCGGTCTCGACCGCGGGAGATCTCATAAAGTACAAGGACAATCCCTTATACAGCGCCGTGGGAGCCTCGGGAGCTGTGTCTGCCGTTCTCTTCGCCTCGATCCTTTTCGAGCCGAAAATGGGAATATACATCTATCTTATCCCGATTCCGGTACCGGGATACATTTTCGCGCCGCTGTATCTGCTGTATTGCTGGTATATGGCCAAGAGGAACATGGACAACATCGGCCACACAGCGCATTTCTGGGGAGCGGTTTACGGGTTCGTGTTCCCTTTGCTGCTCCGTCCGGACATATTCGCCCACTTTATCTCCAGGATAAGCTAATCCTTGGAACGTTCTTCCAACCTACCCTCATAATCCCTCAAAGCCCTGAAAGCTTTCGGGGCAAGGATGATTATGGCCACGACGTTGACCCACGCCATGATGCCGATCCCGATGTCACCGAGGGTCCAGACGAGGTTGGCCTCCTTGACGGCGCCGAATATCACCGAGGCGATGATCACCGCCTGGAATAACCTGATCAACAGTGTCTCGAGCTTCGGTGAGAACCTTTTCCCGAGGCTGCACAGGTACATCACGCTGGACTCCGTGTAGAAATAATACGCCATCACGGTGGTGAACACGAAGAAAGCGAGGGCGACGCTGACGAAGACGCTACCGAAACCGCCTATGACCGAATCCACGGCGGCCTGGGTGTATCCCACGTAATTGGCCCCGAGGGCGGGGTCATTGGCCAGAAGCATCTCTCCTGTCTTGGCGTCAAGAATATTGAAAGTGCCGGCTGACAGGATCATCAAGGCCGTGGCGGTACACACCAGAAGGGTGTCGACATACACCGAGAAGGCCTGAACTAGCCCTTGCTCGGCCGGGTGCTTGACATCAGCCGAGGCTGACGGGATCGCTCCGGAACCCTGGCCGGCCTCGTTGGAGAATAGGCCGCGTTTGACTCCGAACATGATTGTCGAGCCAAGGATGCCACCGCACAACGGGTTGATTCCCAAGGCGTTTTTCACGATGAGAGCGAAAAGGCCGGGAATGGCCCTCCAGTTGAGGGCAAGGATCACGAGCGAGATGACAACGTAGATCACCGCCATGAGAGGAGTGATCAGCGAGGCGGCTTTCGCTACCCTCTTGACTCCCCCGACAATCACCAACCCTAGGACCGCCGCGAGGAAGATACCTGAATACAAGGGAGGGATATTGAAAGAGTTCATCGCCGCGGTGGCCATGCCGTTTGACTGGACCGTGGGAAGCATCATGCCGCAGGCGATTATGGTGACGACGGCGAAAAGAACCGCCATCCAGCGGGAATTAAGCCCTCTCTCGATATAGCAGGCGGGGCCTCCCCTGAACCCGCTCGCGTGCGAGAACTTGAACAGTTGCGCGAGAGTGGACTCGACAAAGGCGGTCGAGGCCCCGAAAAAGGCGATCACCCACATCCAGAAAACCGCCCCTGGTCCACCGAGAGCGATGGCGGTGGCGACCCCGACGATGTTACCGGTTCCGACACGGCCGGACAGGGCGATGCAGAAAGCCTCGAAAGAAGAGACTCCTTTCTTCTCCGAACCCGGGTCCCTCTTGCGGAAAAGCAGCCTCGACATGAGGCCGAAACGTCTCAGTTGGACAAATCTGGTCCTGACAGAGAAATAGAGTCCGGCGCCTACGAGCAGAGCCACGAGCGCCGGACTCCAGATCACATTGTTTACGGAAGATACTATCTTCTCGAACATATCTACTTATCCTCCTTGGGAGCGAGAGCGCACCAAACGATAGCGCTCAGGGCGCCGCCGCAGAGAGGGGCCACGATGAATACCCAGAGATCCTTGAGGGCCTGTCCGCCAGCGAAAAGGGCCGGTCCGATCGAGCGGGCCGGGTTGACCGATGTCCCGGTCAGGTTGATGCAGACAAGATGGATAAGGATGAGGGTAAGACCGATGGCGAGACCGGCGAGATTACCGGCTCCCACCTTGCCGTCGGTGGTCCCGAGAACCACAAGGACGAAAAGGAATGTGGCCACGACCTCAACGAGGAAGGCTCCTCCCAGGCCGCCGGCGCCGGCGACACCATTACAGCCGAGTCCGGCGGGATTGGCTCCCGAGAAAGCGGCGGAGGGTGTCATGACCTTGGCGAAGAGAAGCAGGAGGGCACCGGCCACAAGGGCCCCGACAATCTGGCCGATCCAGTAGCCGCAGGCGTCCTTCCAGCTCATCCTGCCAGAGAGGGCCACACCAAGAGTGATGGCGGGGTTGATGTGGCAACCGGAGATGCCTCCGATGGTGTAAGCCATGGCGACGACCGAAAGACCGAAGGCGGCGGCGGTCGCGAAGAGACCGGCGGTGGTACCGCAGCCGACAAACATGGCCGTGGCGCAACCGAGGAATGTCAGAACAAAGGTTCCGATGCATTCTGCGATGTACTTTCTCATAATGATCAGTTATTTAGTTGTAGAACAGTTGTGTCTATCGCTAGTCTCGCTAATTTACGAAAAAACTCCGTAAATCCTTCGTTTTTTGTAAATTTACAATCAAAACCAATAATTACGACCATGAACACACATGTAGTCATAATGGCCGGCGGAGTCGGGAGCAGGCTGTGGCCTGTCAGCTCGCCTGGGAAGCCGAAACAGTTCATAGATATTCTCGGAATAGGTAAGACCTTGATACAGATGACCGTAGAGAGGTTCAAGCCGGTATGCCAGATTGACAATTTCTGGGTGGTCACGTCAGAGGCGTACGTTGATCTCGTCAAAGAGCAACTCCCATCCATCCCTGAAAGCCATATCCTGGCCGAGCCGGAGCCGAGAAACACCGCCCCCTGCATCGCCTACGCTTGCTGGAAAATAGCGGCCTCGTGTCCGGACGCCAACGTGATTGTCACACCGGCCGACGCTCTGGTCATCAATGTCCAGAAATTCGCCGCCGCTATCCGGAAAGCCCTGAACTTCACGGACGGAACCGGGGAGATAGTCACTGTGGGTATCGAGCCGTCCCGCCCGGAGACCGGATACGGCTACATCCATGCCGAGAGGAGGATTCCCGACGAGATCGTCAAAGTAGTCGAGTTCAAGGAGAAGCCCGACTTGGCCACCGCCAAAGGCTATATCTCTTCCGGAAATTATTTCTGGAACGCCGGGATATTCGTATGGAATTGCGGGACAATCATTTCCGAGATGCGGAAGCACGCCCCGCAGATAGCAGGAGTGATGGATTCCATAGCTGCCTCGTTCGGCTCGTGGAAAGAGGAGGAGACCCTGAGGGCGCTGTTCCCCACATGCGAGAAGATCTCTATCGATTATGCCGTGATGGAGAAATCAGATCATGTGAATGTGATCGCCAGCGACCTCGGTTGGTCCGACCTGGGCAGTTTCAGCTCCATCAAGGAAAATATCCCCGTACCCTCGGAGGATCCTGTGCCGGACGGCGGCTCCGAGATCGCCATCGAGGGCGGGAACAAGGTCATCGGGCGGGACATCAGGATGTTCGGTTGCGAGGATTGCATCGTACACGCCGAGGACGCGAAGACGGTCGTGGTCTCGGGATTGAGGGATTATATCGTCGCGGTGAAAGACGGCAATGTGCTTGTCTGCCCTATCGAAGAAGAGCAGAGAATAAAAGAATACTCCGCCTGAAAAAAATAAGTCACGAAATATTTGGTTTTTTCCTCTGAACGATATAACTTTGCAATCCCGATTCGGAATAGCTCCGAAACGATTGGAAAGAATCGTTAGCTCAGTTGGTAGAGCACAACACTTTTAATGTTGGGGTCTCGGGTTCGAGCCCCGAACGGTTCACTAAAGA